>NZ_JBQQBW010000087.1:0-28908 GCF_052245415.1 Streptomyces sp. 8N706
GACCAGACCACCGACGATGCCGGTCACCAGCCCCAGTTCCGCCGGAACCCCCGACGCCACCGCCACACCCACACACAACGGCAGAGCAACGAGAAACACCACGACAGAGGCAGTGACATCCGCCCGGAGCGTCGTACCGGACGGCCGCTCCCCGCGCTGCTGTGCCGGTCGTCGGTGGCGTCCACCGTGCCCGCGCTCGCGGGTTCCTTGCCCACGCTCGCGGTGTCCGGGCGCGGGCTCATGGGTTCCCGGCGCGGGTTCGCGGGTTTCGTACCCACGCTCATGGGTTCTCGGCGCGGAGTCGCGGGTTTCGTACCCACGCTCATGGGCTCCAGGCGCGGGTTCACGGGTTTCGTACCCACGCTCATGGGCCCCCGGCGCGCGCTCATGGGTTTCGTACCCACGCTCGCGAGTTCCGGGTGCGCGTTCACGGATTTCGTACCCACGCTCATGGGTTTCGTACCCACGCTCCTGGGTCCCCGGCGCGCGCTCATAGGTTTCGTACCCGCGTTCGCGGGTCTCGGCGCTCACAGCGGAAGGAAGCTGTCGTCGTGCGGCTGGTGGGCCAGCACGGAGCCGGTATGTATCTCGTAGAACCAGCCGTGCAGACTCAGCCGGCCCTCCGCCACCCCGCGGGCCACGCAGGGATAGTCGCGCAGCCGCGCCAATTGCCGTACGACATGGTCCTGGACGGCCTCGGCGATGGCGGGAGACTCCGGGCGGGGAAGGACCGGCGGAGGCGAGGCGCTGTGCAGCCAGTCACGGACGGCCGGAACCGCCGAGAGATCCTCACGCCGCACCACCGCGCCGACGGCCCCGCAGTGGGAGTGGCCGCAGACCACGATGTCCGCGATGCCCAGCACCTCGACGGCGTACTCGATGGTGGCCGCCTCACTCGAGGGCCGGTCGGACCGGTATTCAGGGATGAAATTGCCCGCCGTACGGAGCTCGAAGAGCTCACCCGGACGGGCCCCGGTGATCAACGAAGGGATCACCCGGGAGTCGGAGCAGGTGATGAACAACGCCTCCGGAGACTGACCACTCGCAAGACGGCCGAACTCCTCGGCCGACACGGCAGCCCGCTCACGAAAGGCAGCGGCGTTCTTTTTCAGCATGTGCATGGGGGTGTTCCTCCTGCGCGCCTGGTCGAGGGGCGCGTGGTGTGGTGGTCGTACAGGTCGGATCGCATGTGCTGGGGGATGTGGGGGAAAGCTGTGCGGGAACCGACAGGTTCGATCAGAGGCGGAACACCTGGAGGACGGCGGGCCGCGCCGCGGGACGCTGCCCGAGCGGACCGGAGGGTGGCGCATGCGCCGTGGGCCGGCCGTGGGAGAGGGAGAGTGCCGCGTTGCCCTCGGGGGCGGGCGGGGTGGTGCGACCGGCGGGGGGCCGTGTCCACTGGCCGTGGGGGCGGCTGCCGTTCCGGTACGGGTACGGCGCGGCCGGGGGCTCGGGGTCGTCCCATGAGAGGTCGTCGGACGTGTCATCGGAGGGGTCGCCGGACGCGTCGGGGGTCGAGGGGTCGGCCTCTTTGGTCGCCCCGTCGGTACGTAAGTCCGGGACGGCGGTGGGGGATGCCGCTCCGTGGCACAGGAACAGAACCGCGAGCAGGAGGGTGCTCAGCGCCGCGAGGACGTCGGGGGTGGGTCCGCGTCGCGCCATGAGTCCCTCCTTCGTTTTAGTCCAACCGGTCAGTAACTCCAGCTTCAGGAGTCACTGTGACACCACGACAACACAAAAATCAGCGATTCGTTAAACATTCGTGAGCATCACAACACTTGACAGGTCGTCACCTTCGGAGATACCGCCGGTCACACCGGCTGTCGCGGAGACTTCCCGGCCGGTCTTCGCCTCCATCGCCGTAGGGTCTGAGCTGTGCCCTTTCCACCGCCGTGCGTGCGCCGCGCTCTCCCCGCCCTCGCCGCCGCCCTGTTGTCGGTCTCCTGCACGGGCGACGCGGGCGGCGGCGGGCCGACGGGAGCGGATACGGCCGGAGACCCGCTGTTCCCCCGCCTCGGCAACGGCGGGTACGACGTCGGCCACTACCGGCTCCGGCTCGACTACGACGTGAAGCGCCGTCGCCTCGACGCGACCGCCGTCATCACCGCCCGGGCCACGGAGGCGATACGCGGTTTCAGCCTCGACCTGGCCGGGCTGACGATCCGGCGGGTGACCGTCGACGGGAAGGAGGCCGAGGTGCAGCGCAAGGGCAGCAAACTCATCGTCCGGCCCGCGGCTCCCCTCGGGAAGGGCGCCACCTTCCGTACGACCGTGGACTACGACGGACGGCCGCGGACGCTCACCGACCCCGACGGCTCGACCGAGGGCTGGGTTCCGACGGACGACGGGGCGATGGCGGTGGGTGAGCCCGCCGGGTCCATGACGTGGTTTCCCGGCAACCACCACCCCAGCGACAAGGCCGCGTACGACATCAGGATCACCGTCCCCGAGGGGTGGACCGCCGTCGCCAACGGAGAACTGCGCGACGAGCGGTCCAGGGGCGGCCGGACCACGTTCGCCTGGCACAGCGGCGAGCCCATGGCCGGCTATCTCGCCACCGCCACCATCGGGAAGTTCGAGGTGGCCCGGTCGACGACGAAGGGCGGTCTGCCGCTGTACGTCGCCGTCGACCCACGCGAGGCGGGACGCAGCAGGAAACCGCTCTCCAGGATCGAGGAGATCCTGGACTGGGAGAGCCGGCTGTTCGGCCCCTACCCCTTCTCCTCCTCCGGCGCGATCGTGGACCACGAGCCGGAGGACGTCGATTACGCGCTGGAGGTCCAGACGAAACCGGTCTACCCCGAAGCGCCGGACCACACGACGGTGGTCCATGAGCTCGCGCACCAGTGGTTCGGCAATTCGGTGACACCCAAGCGCTGGCGGGACATGTGGCTCAACGAGGGCTTCGCCACCTACGCCGAGTGGCTGTGGCGGGAGCAGCACGGCGGAGACCCGGCACAGAAGACCTTCGACTCGCTGTACGCCAGGGACGAGGACGACCCGCTGTGGGAGTTCCCGCCCGGCGACCCGGGCAGTGCGAAGAACATCTCGGACGACCCGGTGTACGAGCGCGGCGCGATGGTGCTCCATCAGCTGCGGATCGCGGTCGGTGACAAGACCTTCTTCCGCATCCTCAAGGAGTGGCCGACGACGTACCGGCACCGCAATGCGGACGCCCGTGACTTCATCGCCTTCTGCGAGAAGGCCGCGGACGAGGACCTCAGCGAGTTGTTCGACACCTGGCTCTACGGCGAGGGGCGGCCGGAGTGGGAGTACGAACCGTGAGGGGTCCGTTCCGGGAGCTGACACGGCTCCCGGCGGGGGCCGGAGGCGCCCTCACGGGCCCCGGCCCAGTGTGACAACGACGGCCCGTGACATCCCCGGACTGGGACAGCGGCGGGACGGGAGAGCTGCGGAGCGGGACGCGCCGGAGGGGGACAGCGGCGGAGCGGGACAGCGGCGGCGGAGCGGGGAAGCGGCGGCGTACGGCCGGCGGCGGAGCGGGCGTACGGTCAGCGGCGCTTGCGCTTTCTGCCGCCCGCCGTGCGGGCGGCGGGGTTGCCCGCACGGGCCGCGCGGCGGCGGTCGTGGAGCTCGCACTCACGCTCGTACTCGGCGCGGTGCAGCTTCTCGCCCGGGGCCTCGATCAGGGCGCGGAAGAACCAGGCGAGGAGCACACCGATGAAACCGACCATGCGGACGCTCTGCAGGGACCGTTCCACGGAGGTGTCCGTGTCGCGGTCCGGGCGGCGGGTGAACCCCTCCCAGGTGCGGCGGAAGGCCAGTGCGCTGCACGCCGCGAACATCACGACGACCAGCATGCTGACAACACCGCTCACCGCGGCGATGCTCAGACCTTCGTAACCGAAGCGCAGCACGAAGGCGCCTGCCGCGGCCGCCGCCAGCGAACCGGCGGCCACCGCGGCGCGCCGCAGCCCGTAGTACCCGTCGTGGTCCACCCAGGTCGTACCGAAGAACCGGAGGGGTTCCGGCCGGGGTCCCACGGGCTGCTGCGCGTCACTCATGCCGTCGATTATCGCCCGGCCCGTGAAGGAGCCGGACGGGGCGGTCGGAGCAGCGGTGTCCCCGCAGGACAGAGACCCGGGACGGCGAGACCGGGAGGCGGAGACCCGGGAGGTGTTGGACCCCGGACGGCGTGATCAGGAGCAGCGAGGCGCCACGTACCCGTCACGGCCCGTCTTCACATACGCGTCCGCGACATACTGCCCCGGCGCGATGTTGTCCCATATCTTCGACGTGCCGTACGGGCCGGTGACGGTCTCCCCCGAGCGTTGGCAGCGGATCTGCACACGCGCCCCGTACGCCAGCACCTTCACCAGACGGCTGCTGGTGCTGGGGCCGCTGCGCACGTTCACGCGGTAACCCGGCGCCACCTGATAGGTCCGCCCGGCCGCGGCCGTCGTCTCGACGGTGTCGGCCGTCCCGACGGCAACCGCGCTCTCCGCGGTCTCCTCGAGCTCTTCCATGGCCATATGGCCCTCCCCCGTTGAGTGCCCGACCGGAGAAGTTCCGGCCGATGACATACCGCAGGCTAGCAACCCCCTCTGACACCTACGCCTCATCGACTAGGCTCCGGAGGCCGCCAACTGCGGCCCAATTTCACGGGGGTGGAGAATGCCGCCGCTGCGCGGTACCGGGACGGGCCCGGAAGCGGAGGATCCGGAGTACGCCGGGCAGTACCGGCTCGAGGCGCGCCTCGGCTCGGGCGGCATGGGCGTCGTCCATCTGGCCCGGTCCGCGTCGGGGCTGCCGCTCGCGGTGAAGGTCGTGCACGCGGACTTCGCGGAGGACGAGGAGTTCCGGGCGCGGTTCCGGCAGGAGGTGGCGGCGGCCCGCAGAGTGAGCGGGGCGTTCACCGCGCCGGTCGTGGACGCCGACCCCGATGCCGTACGGCCCTGGATGGCCACCCTCTACATCCCCGGCCCGACCCTCTCCGAGCATGTGAAGCGGAACGGTCCGCTGGCCCCGGCGGAGATACGGCGGCTGGCGGCCGGGCTGGCGGAGGCGCTGCGCGACATCCATCGGGCGGGCGTCGTGCACCGGGATCTGAAGCCCGGCAATGTGCTGTTGGCGGAGGACGGACCGAAGGTCATCGACTTCGGGATCTCGCGGCCGTCCGACAGCGATCTGCGGACGGAGACGGGAAAGCTGATCGGCACACCGCCGTTCATGGCACCGGAGCAGTTCCAGCGGCCGCGTTCGGTGGGTCCCGCGGCCGATGTGTTCGCCCTGGGCTCGGTGCTGGTGCACGCGGCGACGGGACGGGGGCCGTTCGACTCGGACAGCCCGTACATCGTGGCGTATCAAGTGGTGCACGACGAGGCCAACTTGGCGGGGGTGCCAGAGGATCTGGTTCCGCTCATCCGGAGCTGTCTGGCGAAGGATCCGGAGGGCCGGCCCACGCCGGACGCGGTGATGGGGATGTTGCGGGGCCTGGCGACGGTCGGACGCGTACCGCAGCCACGACGGCCGGGCCTGGTTCCGGAGACCGGGGCCGCGCACTGGCCTCTCCCTCCGGAGCCGGAGACCGGCGGCAGGGAGGGCGACGGAGACGGCGACGGCCACAGGGGAGACGGACGGGGCGACGGAAACGGCAGGAGAGAGGACACGGGCGAGGGAAACGGGGAAGGCCAACCGCGCCAGGCTGTCGCGCGGCGGCGCACGCGGCGGGTGCGGTGGATCGCGGTGGCCGCCGTCGTCGCCCTGGTCCTCGGCGCGGGAGTCGCCGTCGCGATGCGCGGAAACGGTTCGCCCCGTGCCGCCCACGGCGAGCGGAAGACCGTCGCGGCGGCCCCGTTCCGGCCCTGGACGACCACCCTCACCCCGGCCGACGGCGCGGACTCCACGGCACGTACGCCCTTCTGCAGGTACTCCGCCGGCGCCCTGCACTGCGCGGCCGCCGGATGGAAGGCCGCGCGCATCGACTCCGGCTCCGGCCGCAGGGTCTGGGCGCGCGAGCAGTCGTCGGCACCCGCCGACGGGGCGCTGCCCGCCGCGCCGGTGCCCTGCGGCGGGCTGCTCCATCTGATGTCGTCCGGCGGCACCCGGCTGGAGGCGCTGGACCCGGCTTCCGGCGGGACCCGCTGGAGCAAGGACGTCTCCGCGTACCAAGGCCGTGTGTACCACGCGGGCGACACCGTGCTGCTCGTCTCGGGTGACGGGACGGTCCACGGTCTGCACGGTGCGACCGGCCGGGAGCGCTGGCACCGTCCGGTAGCCGGATACAGCCTGCCCGTGTTCACCTCGTACGGGGACGGGCGCACGGCGTACGGCGTCTCCACGGCCGGGGACGGCTCGCGCACCCGGGTCAGCGCCATCGACCCGGCCACCGGCGAACCGCGCTGGGAACGCGGGCTGTCCGGCACGCTTGCCCCCGTGGGCACCGGCCGCGACGGCGCGCTCCTGCTGACCTCCACCGACAGGGAGCAGCGCACCGACGCCCTCGTACGCTACGACCCTGAACGCCGCCGCGAGCGCCGTATCCCGCTGGCTTTCCCGCTGCCGTCGGCCACCGCGGCGGTGCATGGCGACACGGTGCATCTGCTGGCCTATGGAGGCACGTTGACGGCCGTCG
Source organism: Streptomyces sp. 8N706 (assembly GCF_052245415.1). Classification (NCBI taxonomy): domain Bacteria; kingdom Bacillati; phylum Actinomycetota; class Actinomycetes; order Kitasatosporales; family Streptomycetaceae; genus Streptomyces; species Streptomyces sp. 8N706. Next base: position 6,596 of record NZ_JBQQBW010000087.1, read on the forward strand.
ACTCCCGCCGCGCCGAGGGGCGAAGCGCTGAACTGTGGCGGATGGAGACCTCCGTCAGCAACGCCTCGCCCCTGACCGTCACGGACGACCGGCTGTACTTCACCGCGGCCGACGGCCGGCTGCTCGCCGTGGACTCCCGCCGGGGCGTGCTCATCGGCCAGACACGGCCTCGGATGAACCCGGCGAACCGCGGCTACACGGCCGACATACCCGCCCCGGTGGCGGTGGGCGGGCGCGTCTTCGCGGGCGCGCCTGACGGCACGCTCTTCGGCGTGGAGGCCGGGGACCCGTCCCGCTGGTGACCACAGCAGCGCCCCCGGCCGGGGCCGGAACGGACCCGCGCGCCGCGCGTCAGTAGCCCCGTAGTCGTACGGCAAGGAAGCAGACGGGCGACGGCCCCCGTAGGCCGCCGCCCGTCAGAGCCCTCCCGCCGCGTGACGGCGAAGCCCGTCGGCGTCAGCCCAGCTGGGTGATGTCCCGCACCGCGCCCTTGTCCGCGCTGGTCGCCATCGCGGCGTACGCACGCAGCGCCTGCGAGACCTTCCGGACGCGGTCCGCGGGGCGGTAGGCGCCGAGCCGCTCCAGCAAAGCGGTACGGCGGGCGGCCAGTTCCTCGTCGGACACCTTGAGCTCGATCGTACGGCCGGGGATGTCGATACGGATCACATCGCCCTCCTCGACCAGGGCGATGGCACCGCCGGACGCCGCCTCGGGCGAGGCATGGCCGATGGAGAGGCCGGAGGTACCGCCGGAGAAGCGGCCGTCGGTGATCAGCGCGCACTTCTTGCCCAGGCCGCGGCCCTTGAGGAAGGACGTCGGGTAGAGCATCTCCTGCATACCCGGTCCGCCCTTGGGGCCCTCGTAGCGAATGACCACGACGTCGCCCTCCTTGACGCGCTTGGTCAGGATCGCCTCGACGGCTTCGTCCTGGGACTCACAGACCACCGCCGGGCCCTCGAAGGTCCAGATGGACTCGTCGACGCCGGCGGTCTTCACGACGCAGCCGTCCTCGGCGAGGTTGCCGTGCAGGATGGCGAGGCCGCCCTCCTGGGAGTACGCGTGCGCGACATCGCGGATGCAGCCGTTCGCCGCGTCCGTGTCGAGGGTGTCCCACCGTTCGGACTGGGAGAAGGCCGTCGCGGAGCGGACGCAGCCGGGGGCCGCGTGGAACAGCTCGACGGCCTCGGCGGACGGGGAGCCGCCGCGGATGTCCCAGTTCTTCAGCCAGTCGTCGAGCGAGGAGCTGTGCACGGTGTGCACGTCCTCGTTGAGCAGGCCCGCGCGGTAGAGCTCACCGAGGATGGCGGGGATGCCACCGGCACGGTGGACGTCCTCCATGTAGTACGAGCCGTTCGGCGCGACCTTCGACAGGCACGGCAGACGGCGCGACAGGGCGTCGATGTCGGGCATCGTGAAGTCGAGCCCGGCTTCCTGGGCGGCCGCCAGCAGATGGAGGATCGTGTTGGTCGAGCCGCCCATGGCGATGTCCAGAGCCATGGCGTTCTCGAACGCGGCGCGCGAACCGACCGTGCGCGGCAGGACGGTCTCGTCGTCCTGCTCGTAGTAACGCCGGGTGATGTCGACGACCGTGCGGCCCGCGGCCTCGTACAGCGCCTTACGGGCGGTGTGGGTGGCCAGCACGGAGCCGTTGCCGGGGAGGGACAGGCCGATCGCCTCGGTGAGGCAGTTCATCGAGTTCGCGGTGAACATGCCGGAGCACGAGCCGCAGGTCGGGCAGGCGTTCTCCTCGATGAGGGCCATGTCCTCGTCCGACACCGCGTCGTTCGCGGAGTCGGCGATGGCGGAGATCAGGTCCAGTTTGCGGACAGTCCCGTCGACCAGGGTGGCCGTACCCGACTCCATCGGACCGCCGGAGACGAAGACCGTCGGGATGTTGAGGCGCATGGCGGCCATCAGCATGCCGGGGGTGATCTTGTCGCAGTTGGAGATGCAGATCAGCGCGTCGGCGCAGTGGGCCTCGGTCATGTACTCGACCGAGTCCGCGATCAGGTCGCGGGAGGGCAGGGAGTAGAGCATGCCGCCGTGACCCATGGCGATGCCGTCGTCCACCGCGATGGTGTTGAACTCACGGGGGACGCCACCCGCGGCCTTGATCGCGTCGGAGACGATCCGCCCGACCGGCTGGAGGTGTGTGTGCCCCGGCACGAACTCGGTGAAGCTGTTGGCCACCGCGATGATGGGCTTGCCGAAGTCCTCGCGCTCTACGCCCGCGGCGCGAAGAAGGGCACGGGCGCCCGCCATGTTGCGTCCGTGGGTGACGGTGCGGGACCTCAGCTCTGGCACGGTGGTCACTCCCTCTGGAGGTTCTCCGGTATGCGGCCCTCGCGCGCTTCGGCGTCCGGCCTACCCGGCTACGCCGCCGGGACCCTAAGAGCCTACGCCCCGATGCCAGGATCCGGACACCTCGTCCGGAATGCGGGACGCATGTCTCACCGGCCGACGGTCCGGCCCCGGCCCCGCCCCCACGAGCCTGCGGGCCTGCGGGCCTGCCGACGGCCACTGCCCGCTACCCCGACTACCACTGCCGATACCCGATGCCCGATGCCCGATGCGCTGACCGTGCCCCTTGGCCGTGCTCCGGTGGCGTCCTGCCGGCCCCGTACCGGCCGGGCGGCGCGGATCAGGGCTCGGTCAGATAGCGCTGCAGGGTGGGCGCGACCTTGTCGATGATGTCCTCGATGTCCGCTGACGCCAGCGGATCCACCTTGAGCACATACCGGAGGATCGCGATCCCGACCATCTGCGACGCCGCCAGCTCGGCCCTGAACTTCGGGTCCGGAACATTCAGCTCCCCCGCCACCCGCTCCAGCAGCCTGCGCAGCACGAAGCCGCGCAGCACGGTCGCGGCGGCGTCGTGTGTCAGCGCGGAGCGGATGACCGCGAGAAGGGGCGCCCGGGTCACCGGGTTCTCCCAGATGCCGAAGAAATCGCGGGCCAGCCGCTCGCCGATCCCTTCGGGCCCTTGGGCCAGCACCTCGGGGACGCTCAGCGCGGGCTCGAAGGACAGTTCGACGGCGGCCGCGAAGATCTGCTCCTTGGTGCCGAAGTAGTGGTGGACGAGGGCGGGGTCCACACCAGCGGCCTTGGCGATGCTCCGGATCGACGTCCTGTCGTAGCCGCGCGCCGCGAACTCCGTGCGGGCGGCGGTCAGGATGCGGTCGCGCGTTCCGGGGCCCTCCACCGCCTCCGTACGGGCGGGGCGGCCGCGTTTACGGGGCCGGTGCGGAGCGGATGTCCCTTCCTCGGCGGGCCGGTCCGCCTCGGGAGCGAGGCCGTTCCCGGCCGACGGCCCCGTACGGGAGTCCTGACCCGACGAACCCGCGGATCCCATGTCCGGCCCCGAGCCGCCACCCGGCCCCGTACCCATACCGGAACCCGCACCCGGATCGGTACCGTAACCCGGACCCGTACCGGAAGCCTCACCCCGACCCGTACCGGAACCCGGACCCGGGCCTCGGCCCGTGCCCTGCGCCGAGCCCCGGCCCGTACCGGTCCCGTCCCCCGGGCCTCTGCCTCCGCCGCCGGTCATTGTCCGTCCCCGCAGGTCACTGCCTGCCGGCCTTGGTCGGGGACGCCAGATGCAGCCGCGTGAAGGCCAGCGCCTCCGCCAGGTCCGCTTCGCGCTCGGCCGCCGACATGGCGCGGCGGGTGTTGACCTCGACGACGACATGTCCGGAGAAGCCCCTCCCGGCGAGCCGCTCCAGCACCGCGGCGCAGGGCTGACTGCCGCGCCCAGGGACCAGGTGCTCGTCCTTGGCGGAGCCGTTGCCGTCCGCCAGATGGACATGGGCGAGCCGGTCGCCCATCCGGTCGGTCATGGTCAGTGCGTCGTTACGGGCCGTTGCCGTGTGCGACAGATCGACCGTGAAGTGCCGGTAGTCGTCCTTGGTGACATCCCAGTCGGGCGCGTATGCCTGCATCTCGCGGTCGCGGTAGCGCCACGGATACATGTTCTCGACCGCGAACCGTACGTCCGTCTCGTCCGCCATCCGCCAGATTCCGTTCACAAAGTCCCGGGAGTAGTTCCGCTGCCACCGGAAGGGCGGATGAACGACCACCGTGGACGCCCCCAGCTTCTCTGCCGCCGCCCTGGCCCGCTGGAGCTTCACCCACGGGTCGGTGGACCACACCCGCTGTGTGATCAGCAGACACGGTGCGTGAACGGCCAGGATCGGCACCCCGTGATAGTCGGACAGACGGCGCAGCGCCCCGATGTCCTGGCTGACCGGGTCGGTCCAGACCATGATCTCGACCCCGTCGTAGCCCAGGCGTCCGGCGATCTCGAAGGCTGTCGCCGTGGACTCCGGGTACACGGAGGCGGTCGACAGGGCGACCTTCGCTTCCGGGATGCGCACCACTGGTTGAGCCACGGGAGACAGCGTACGGCGTGTCGGTCCGAGTAAAAGGGGGCACCCGGCCATGAGCGCGGAGGGCGGGGTCAGGCCGGGGGCAGGTGGTCCAGGCGGCGGAGGATGACTCCCTCGCGCAGGGCCCACGGACAGATCTCCAGCTCCTCTACCCCGAACAGGTCCATCGCCCCCTCCGCGACCAGTGCCCCGGCGAGCAGCTGCGCGGCCCGCCCCTCGGACACTCCGGGCAGCTCGCAGCGCTCCTGTGCCGTCATCGTGGCCAGTCGCGGCACCCACTCCTCCAGGGCCTTCCGGGTCAGCACCCGCTGCACGTAGAGACCCTCGGCGGAGCGGGCCGCTCCGGCGATCCTGGCCAACTGTTTGAAGGTCTTCGAGGTGGCGACGACATGGTCGGGCGGGCCGAAACGGGTGAACTCATGAACGATCTTGGCGATCTCCGCCCGGACATGGCGGCGGAGCGCCTTCACATCCGTCGATTCGGGCGGGTCGCCCGGCAGCCAGGAGCTGGTGAGCCGGCCCGCGCCCAGGGGCAGCGACACCGCCCGGTCGGGCTCCTCGTCGAGGCCGAACGCGATCTCCAGGGAACCGCCGCCGATGTCCAGCACGAGGAGCCGGCCGGCCGACCAGCCGAACCAGCGGCGGGCGGCGAGGAAGGTGAGCCGGGCCTCCTCGTCGCCGGTCAGCACGGCCAGGTCGACACCGGTCTCCTCGGTGACCCGCGCGAGTACGGAGTCGGCGTTGGACGCCTCACGGACGGCGGAGGTGGCGAAGGGCAGTACGGCTTCGACCCCCTTGTCCTCGGCGGCCTGGAGCGCCTCGGTGACCGTGGAGATCAGCCGGTCGACGCCTTGGCCGTCGATCGCCCCGTCCTCGTCGAGGAGTTCGGCCAGCCGCAGCTCCGCCTTGTGGGAGTGGGCGGGAAGAGGGCGTGCGCCCGGGTGTGCGTCCACCACCAGCAGATGCACCGTATTCGATCCCACGTCGAGGACACCGAGTCTCATACGGTGCACGCTACTGCGGCGCGTGCGCGGTCATGAACGGGCCTTGACCCGCTTACGCTGGTGATGTGGCAAAGACGAAAAAGGCCAAGCCGACGAAGCGGGACAAAGTCTCCACGCAGGTCTCCGGCAACGGCCCCACCCCTCCGGACGACGAGGTGGGGCTGGACTTCACGCGCGCGTGGGTGGAGTTCCCCGACCCCGCCGACGAGGAGCAGGTGTTCCGCTGCGACCTGACGTGGCTGACCTCCCGCTGGAACTGCATCTTCGGCCAGGGCTGCCAGGGCATCCAGGCCGGGCGCGCGAGCGACGGCTGCTGCACGCTGGGCGCGCACTTCTCCGACGAGGACGACGAGAAGCGGGTCGCCGAGGAGGCGGCGCGGCTGACCCCGGACCTGTGGCAGTTCCATGACGTCGGCAGGGAGTCCGGCTGGGTTCAGGAGGACGAGGACGGCGAGCGGCAGACCCGGCGCTGGAAGGGCTCGTGCATCTTCCAGAACCGGCCGGGGTTCGCGGGGGGCGAGGGCTGCTCGCTCCACATCCTGGCGCTGCGCGAGGGGCGCGAGCCGCTGGAGACCAAGCCCGACGTGTGCTGGCAGCTGCCGATCCGACGGACGTACGACTGGGTCGACCGGCCCGACGACACCCGCGTGCTGGTGGTGTCGATCGGGGAGTACGACCGGCGCGGCTGGGGTTCGGGCGGACATGACCTGCACTGGTGGTGCACCTCGGCGACGTCGGCACACGGGGCGGGGGAACCGGTGTACGTGTCGTACCGGCCCGAGCTCACGGAGATGATGGGCAAGGCGGCCTACGACAAGCTGGTGGAGCTGTGTGAGCGGCGTCTCGACGCCCTGCTCCCGATGGCTCCCCACCCGGCCGACCCCTGACCCGTCCGGGAGCACGAGCCCTGAGCGGCCCCGCCAGTCCCGGTGGCCGCCCGGAGGCCCGCGCTCTCAGCCCGACGGGCTCGGTGCCCCGCCGCCGCTCGGCGGGGGCGCCTCGCTGCTGCCGGACGGGCCCGGTGTGCCGGTGGGCGGCGGCTCGGTCGGCGTCGGTGTCGGTGTCGGCGTGGGCTCGGGGGTCGCCCCGCGGCCCTCGATCGTGACCACCGCCCCCGCCGGATCGATCGACACGTGTGCGGTCCACGGCCCTTCCGGCTCCCGTTCCTCGTCCACCGCCACCGTGATCATGACGGACTCTCCGGGCCGCAGCAGACCCGCCGTCAGGTTCAGCTGGAGCCAGGGCACATCCGCGGACGCCGACCAGCGCACCGCTGAACCGCCGGACGCCGTCAGCGTGATGAGCGTCGTGTCACCGCTGGGCTGCGCCTGGACCGTCAGCCGTCCGGGCCCATGGCTGCTGCTCGGCCTGCCGGCCCCGGGGGCACCGCTGACCCGCCCGGCGGAGCCGGCGGACCAGGAGGCCCCGGGAGAACCGGCGGGCCCGGCCGACGGCGTCCGGTCGGCGCGGTGCCCCGGCCGCCGCTCGCCGTGGCCGTCCACGACCTCCACGGACACATCCGGGGACCGGCTGCCTGTGCTGAAGCGCGGGTCGGGCCCGGCCTCGGAATTCCCTGCCTCGTCGTACGGGTGGCCGGAGAGTCCGCCCACGCCCGCCTCGGCAGCGGTCACCGAGCCCGTGTTCTGACCCTCGCCGGTCGGCGGAGCCTGCCGGTACGCCGCCCACAGCGCGAGCACCGGAGCCGCGACCACCGTGGCGACCACGGCCGTCGTCACGGCGCGGGCCCGCAGCCGGCGGCGGCGTGCCACCCGGTCCTTGGGGTCCATCGGGAAGCCTCTGCGGTCGTAACGCGGCCCGGTCCGCCCGCGCCCGCCGCGCCGGGCCTGCGCCATCGCGGCGTACGCGGCGGCACGGGGCGCAATGAGGACGGGCAGCGAGCCGGGCGATGACGTACTGCCCGGCCACGGGCCGCCGGCCGTCGCCCGCTCGGCAGTGCGGCGGCACTCGGAACAGTCGTCGACATGCCGTACGAGTTCCCGGCGGAGCGCGGTGCCCAGCAGAACCTGATGGTCGCCGGTGAGCCGGGCGACGACCGGGCAGCTGCCGCGCTCCACGACGACGAGTGCGGCGCGGGTCCGCTCCACTTCGCACACCGCGCTGGAGAGCAGGGCGCGGGCCGCGTCCGGCTCCATACCGAGGACGGCGGCGACCTCGTCGGCCGGGAGCCGGTGCCGCACCGCGAGCTCGAGCGCCTCGCGCTGCTCGGGGGTGGTACCGGCGGCTTCCGGCCAGGCCAGGGCGGCGAGTTCGCGACGGTGCCGGACGGCGGCGGCTTCCGCGGACTCCGCACCTCCGGAGGCTTCCTCCGCTCCGGAGGGCCGCGCATGCGCGGAGGGACCCACGGCAGCGCCGGGCCCCCCCGCTCCGGAGGGTTCCGCCGCCGCGGCGGACCCGCCGGCCGCGCAGGCTCCTCCGGTCGCGGCGGGTTCCTCGGCGCCCGGAAGCTCCCGGGCTCCGGAAGGCTCCGCCCTCACGGAGGGCTCACGGGCCACGGAGGACCTTCGGGCCGCGGGGGGTGGCGGGGACTGCGGGGGGACGCCGCGCGTACGACGCTTCTCGGCGAGCCGCTGGAGACAGGCCCAGCGGGCGAGTGCGTAGAGCCAGGGCCGGTACTGGGCGTCGTCCGCGGGGCGGCGGCCGTCCTGGACCTCGGCCAGCGCGAGAACGTCGCCGAGCACGACGGTGGCCGCGTCGTGCTCGCACAGGACCGAGAGGCAGTAGGTGAACAGCCCGTCCACATAGGGCTCATAGCGGGCGGGGAGCTGCTGAGCGGCCGTGGGGAGCGTGGCCTCCATCCGGCCGGAGCCGTCGGCCGAACTCCCCGCGGAGCCCTGCGCGGAGTTCCGCGCACGGCGTTGCGCCGTGAGTGCGCCGGTGATGTGCGTGGGTTTCTCGCGCCTGCTGCTCATCATCCGGCGACGGTAGGCGGATGATGGCGGGTCACTCGCGCCACTTGGACAGATTTAACCCCATCAGGTGACCATGTCACTCAAAAGGGGACATGCATTCCCCTTGCGCGGACGGCGTTCTGCTAAAGGGACGGCCCTTCAGGATGCCTTACGGCGAGCCGGGGCGCCGCCCCGCCCGCCGAACACGTTCCGGTCGGCTGAGCCTTCTACGGCCACTGCTGCCGTGCTGGAGACGCCTTCCCAGCCGGAGGTGGGCGACGGCCGGGTGGCGCAGACAGGACATTGAAGGGCTTCCGGCGAAAGCTCCTGTCAGGTCATGTTCCGTCGGACCATGAGGAACAAGCCCCGGCGGCCGGGCAGAACAGCGGGAAGACAGCCCAGCAGGACGTCAGTCAGTGGCAGAGCCACGACCACCAGAACCTGCCTACCCATATCGATGTCAGTGGCCGGCGCTACGGTGAACCGCATGGCTGCCCGTACGTCCCGCTCGTCCGCCAAGGACCGCCCCTCCTACCGCTGCACCGAGTGCGGCTGGACCACCGCCAAGTGGCTCGGCCGCTGCCCCGAGTGCCAGGCGTGGGGCACGGTCGAGGAGTTCGGCGGCGCGCCCGCGGTCCGTACCACCGCGCCCGGCCGGGTCACCTCCGCCGCCCTCCCCATCGGCCAGGTCGACGGCCGCCGGGCCACCGCCCGCAGCACGGGCGTGGACGAGCTCGACCGCGTCCTCGGCGGCGGTCTCGTCCCGGGCACCGTCGCCCTGCTCGCCGGCGAGCCCGGCGTCGGCAAGTCCACGCTGCTCCTGGACGTCGCGGCGAAGGCCGCGTCCGACCAGGAGCGGACCCTGTACGTGACCGGCGAGGAGTCGGCGAGCCAGGTCCGGCTGCGGGCCGACCGCATCGGTGCGCTGAGCGACCATCTCTACCTGGCCGCCGAGACCGACCTGTCCGCCGTCCTCGGCCACCTCGACACCGTCAAACCGTCGCTGCTGGTCCTCGACTCCGTGCAGACGGTCGCCTCCCCGGAGATCGACGGCGCACCGGGGGGCATGGCGCAGGTCCGGGAGGTCGCCGGCGCCCTGATCCGCGCCTCCAAGGAGCGGGGGGTGTCCACCCTCCTCGTCGGCCATGTGACGAAGGACGGCGCCATCGCGGGCCCCCGCCTCCTCGAGCATCTCGTGGACGTCGTGCTGCACTTCGAAGGCGACCGCCACGCCCGCCTCCGTCTGGTCCGCGGGGTGAAGAACCGCTACGGCGCGACGGACGAGGTCGGCTGCTTCGAGCTGCACGACGAGGGCATCACCGGCCTCGCCGATCCGTCCGGCCTCTTCCTCACCCGCCGTGACGAGCCCGTACCCGGGACCTGTCTGACCGTCACCCTGGAGGGGCGCCGCCCGCTGGTCGCCGAGGTGCAGGCGCTGACCGTCGATTCCCAGATCCCCTCCCCCCGTCGGACCACCTCCGGCCTGGAGACCTCCCGGGTCTCGATGATGCTGGCCGTGCTCGAGCAGCGCGGCAAGATCTCCCAGCTCGGGAAGCGCGACATCTACAGCGCCACGGTCGGGGGCGTGAAGCTGTCCGAGCCGGCCGCCGACCTGGCCGTCGCCCTCGCCCTCGCCAGCGCCGCGAGTGACACACCGCTGCCCAAGAACCTGGTGGCGATCGGCGAAGTCGGCCTGGCGGGAGAGGTGAGGCGGGTCACAGGAGTGCAGCGCAGGCTGGCCGAGGCGTCCCGTCTCGGCTTCACCCACGCGCTCGTCCCCGCCGACCCCGGGAAGACCCCCGCCGGGATGAGGGTGACGGAGGTGGCCGACATGGGGGAGGCCCTCCGTGTTCTGCCCCGGCGCGTGCGCCGTGAGGCCCCGAATGAGGAGCCACCACATAAGTAGTCCGGCCGCCGGTAGACTTTGCCCTGGTCTCGCCCGTACGTACGCACCAGGGCCCCCCAATCCTGCGACCGGAGGAGTGCAGTGGCAGCCAGCGACCGGACGGCAGCTCCCGGGAAGTCCGGCGGGAGCTCCGGTACCGAAGGCCTGATGCGTGCCTCGCTGAGCGCGGTCGCGCCCGGTACGGCCCTGCGCGACGGGCTCGAGCGCGTTCTGCGCGGTAACACCGGGGGGCTCATCGTCCTCGGCATGGACAAGACGGTCGAGTCGATGTGCACGGGCGGCTTCGTGCTCGACGTCGAGTTCAGCGCGACCCGGCTGCGCGAGCTCTGCAAGCTCGACGGCGCCCTGATCCTCGACAAGGACATCACCAAGATCGTCAGGGCCGGTGTGCAGCTCGTCCCGGACGCCTCCATCGCCACCGAGGAGACCGGCACGCGGCACCGCACCGCGCAGCGCGTCTCCATCCAGGCGGGCTTCCCGGTCGTGTCCGTCAGCCAGTCCATGCGGCTGATCGCGCTCTATGTGGACGGTCAGCGCCGTGTCCTGGAGGACTCCGCGGCGATCCTCTCCCGCGCCAACCAGGCTCTCGCGACCCTGGAGCGTTACAAGCTCCGCCTCGACGAGGTGGCGGGCACCCTCTCGGCCCTGGAGATCGAGGACCTGGTGACCGTCCGCGATGTGTCCGCGGTGGCACAGCGCCTGGAGATGGTGCGGCGCATCGCGACCGAGATCGCCGAGTACGTCGTCGAACTGGGCACGGACGGACGGCTCCTCTCGCTCCAGCTGGACGAGTTGATCGCGGGCGTCGAGCCGGAGCGGGAGCTGGTGGCCCGCGACTATGTGCCCGAGCCGACGGCGAAGCGTTCCCGTACGGTCTCCGAGGCGATGTCCGAACTGAACTCGCTCAGCCACGCCGAGCTGCTGGAGCTCCCCACGGTGGCGCGGGCGCTCGGCTACAGCGGCTCCCCGGAGGCCCTCGACTCCGCGGTCTCCCCGCGGGGCTACCGGCTGCTTGCCAAGGTGCCGCGGCTGCCCAACACCGTCATCGAGCGGCTGGTCGAGTACTTCGGCGGTTTGCAGAAGCTGCTCGCGGCGAGCGTGGACGACCTTCAGACCGTCGAGGGCGTGGGCGAGGCCCGGGCCCGGTCCGTACGCGAGGGGCTGTCGCGGCTGGCGGAGTCCTCGATCCTCGAGCGGTACGTCTAGGGCGTGTTTCGAAAGTCCCTCCCCCAGCCTCCGGCCGGGTGGGGGTGCCCCCGGCCGAAGGCTGGGGGAGTGCCCCCAGGTCCGCGGCGTCTGGCATGCACTCCCCCAGCTGCCGCTGGGCGGTGCCCCCACGCTGCGTTGTCGGGCTCGTCCGAGTACTCCCCTGGCCTTCGGCATGGGGGACCCCAGTACGAGGGCGATCTCCCCCGGACTCCGTCCGGGGGCACCCCCACCGCCGTGCGATGCACCGCACCGGACACCGCGAGCTTCCCGGCAAACCGTCCCGGTCACCACTGGCTCACCGCCGGTCCGCCGCCCCACAGGAAGGCACCGGTCAACCGCCGGCCCCCCGTACACCGCGGTCCGACGGGCCGTCAGCCTCCGCGAGGGAACGAACGAACGCCGGCGCGGGAGGCCCCCAGGGCACCGTCCCGCCACCGAACCGTATCCCCGCACCGGCACGACAGGCGGGCCGGCGGTGGTGTCAGTCCTTCGCCAGGGAGAAGGAGACGCGGGCCGTCTCCAGGCCCTCCGCCTTCACCTCGACCAGATACGTACCCGGCTTCGCCGAACCCGCCGACGGCGTCGCGCACTTCGGCTCGCTCGGCCTGCGGTCCCACTCGACGTCCCGCGTGGCCTCCCCCTTGGCGGGCACCTGGAGCAGCATCCGGCGGCTGTTCTCGAGGCAGTCGTCCGAGGCCCACAACGGGTCCTCGTCGTCGGCGAAGGTGATGGTCAGGACCGCGGCCTTCGCGCCGAAGTCCACCTTGCAGGACGCCCCGGAGGAGTTCTTCGCGACGATCTCGAACCTGGGCTTCTCATCGGGCCCGTAGGAGTTCTTGACGCTGCGCACGGTCAACGCCACATCGCCTCCCGTGCAGTCGGGAAGGCTCGCACCGGCCGGGACACCCGCCCCGCCGCCGCTTCCGGAGCCACCGTCGTCCGCGCCCGACGAGCCGCCGCCCTGCCCTTCGCTGTCGTCGCCCGCACCGCCGGTGCCCGCACCACCGCCGGAGCCGCCGCTGTTCGCGCCACCACCACCGCTGCCGGTGCCCTCCGACTCGTCGCGCCCGCCCGGCCGTTCGCTGATCGCGGGGCCCGACGAGGAGGGGCCGGGCCCGATGGAGGAGGCGGGGCCGCCGTCGGGGCCCTTTCCTCGGTCGTCCCTGTCGCCCGAACCGCCCGAGCCGACGGCCCAGACGATCAACAGGGCGAGCACCGCGATCAGGGACAGCGCAACTGCCCTCCGACGCCAATAGATGGAGGAGGGAAGCGGCCCGACCGGATTGCGCAGAGATCCCACGCGGAAACTGTACGAGAGATCGTCGCGTTGGCAGGCCACTACCCGCCGCCCTACGGCTCTCTTTTACGGATCATCATTCCGGCTCGGCACGACCGGCCGTGAACTTCCGTCAGTCCGGAGTGTCCGCGGTGGCTCGCCGTGACCCGCCGAACACGGTGTGTACCGTCCGTGACCATGAACGACGCAGACCTCTTTCGTGACATCACCGACTTCGCTCACACCACACCCCTGTGGGTTCACACCCTGACCGAATTCGGCACGGAGGCGGGACTGTTCATGCTCGCCACCGTCTCCCTCACGCTCTGGTGGCAGGCGCGGCGGGGCGACGCGCGCGGCGTCGCCCTCGCCGTCCTCGGCCCGCTCTCCGCGACCGTCGCCTATCTGTGCAGCGAAACGGCGAAGAGCGTCGTCGAGGAGGAGCGGCCGTGCCGGGCGGTGGTGGGTGCGGCCCGTTCGCTCATCGGATGCCCGCCGCCCGGCGACTGGTCCTTCCCCAGCAATCACGCCACGATCGCCGCGGCCCTCGCGGTCGGAGCCGTCCTCACCCGCCGCGGGATCTGGCCTCTCGTCATTCCGCCCGCCGTCCTGATGGCCGGGTCCCGGGTCTTCGTGGGCGTGCACTACCCGCATGACGTGGTGGCGGGCTTCGTCCTGGGCGCACTGGTCGCGGCGGCGGTCACACGGCTCCTGGTACGGCCGGCGACGGCGGCGGTCGAGCGCCTGCGCACGGGGCCGCTGCGTCCCCTGGTGTAGCCACGGGTCGGTGACGCGGAGTCCGGCGCCGGTGAGCCCTGGGCCCGTACACCCGCGACGCGTGGCTGCCTCCCGGCATCCGGCGGGCGGAGCATCCACTCCCCCGGCTGCTCCCCCGCCCGTACGACACGCCGCCGGAACAGCGCCGGCCGGAGCCGGCCGCTCCACCCGAACGCCCGGCATACCGCCCGGGCACACACCCGGCCGTCGGCCGCGCCCCGGCGCGGAGCGTCCACGCGACGACCGGACCATGTCAGGATCGGAACTGCCATGACTACGACCACGCCCCGCACCCATGCTTCCGCCGCCTTGCACACCCCGGTCATCGACTGGTTCGAGACGAACGCCCGCGACCTCCCCTGGCGCCGCCCCGAGGCCGGCCCCTGGGGCGTGATGGTCAGCGAGTTCATGCTCCAGCAGACCCCCGTCAGCCGGGTGCTCCCCGTATACGAACAGTGGCTGGCCCGCTGGCCCCGCCCCGCCGACCTCGCGGCCGAGCCGCCGGGCGAGGCGGTCCGCGCCTGGGGCCGGCTGGGCTATCCGCGCCGCGCCCTGCGTCTGCACGCCGCTGCCGCCGCGATAACGGAGCGGCACGGCGGCGACGTCCCGCGCGACCACGCGAAGCTGCTCGCCCTACCGGGCGTGGGCGAGTACACCGCCGCGGCGGTGGCCTCGTTCGCGTACGGGCAGCGGCACGCCGTCCTCGACACCAACGTCCGGCGCGTCTTCGCCCGCGCGGTCGCCGGAGCCCAGTACCCGCCGACCGCCACGACCGCCGCCGAACGCCACCTCGCCCGCGGTCTGCTCCCGGAGGACGAACGGACCGCCGCGGCGTGGGCGGCCGCCACCATGGAGCTCGGGGCGCTCGTCTGCACCGCCCGCACCCCCGACTGCCACCGCTGCCCCATCGCCGACCGGTGCGCCTGGCGGCTCGCGGGGTCGCCCGCGCACGAGGGACCACCACGCCGGGGACAGACGTACGCGGGCACCGACCGACAGGTCCGCGGCAAGCTGCTCGCCGTGCTGCGCGAGGCCGTGGGCCCGGTGCCGCAGTCGGCGCTCGACGCGGTGTGGGACGAACCGGTGCAGCGGGCGCGTGCGCTCGACGGCCTCGTCGCGGACGGCCTGGTGGAGCCGCTCGCCGACGGCGAGTACCGCCTGCCGCACAGCTGACCCGCCTCCGGTTCCCCTCGTCCCATTCCTCCCCTCCGTTACACAACCGACGGGTAGCCGTGCGTATCCCGAGGGCCGGAGCGCACGGCTCCGTTACAGCCGCTCCGTAACTTCGTCTCCGTGCCGGGGAGTCCGGCGAAGCGGGGCAGGAACAGCGGGGAACGGAGGCGGTCGGGGATGGCAAGCAGTGAGGTCGGCGAGGTGCTGGAGTTCGAGGAGTACGTCCGGACCCGGCAGGAGGCACTGCTGCGCAGCGCACGGCGTCTGGTGCCGGACCCGGTCGACGCCCAGGACCTGCTCCAGACCGCTCTCGCCCGCACCTTCGGCCGCTGGGACGGGATAGCCGACAAGTCCCTCGCCGACGCCTACCTCCGGCGTGTCATGATCAACACCCGCACCGAGTGGTGGCGGGCCCGCAAGCTGGACGAGGTCCCCACCGAGCAACTGCCGGACGCCAGCGTGGACGACGGCACCGACCAGCGTGCCGACCGCGCCCTGCTGATCGACGTGCTCAAAGTTCTCGCCCCGAAGCAACGCAGCGTCGTCGTGCTGCGACACTGGGAGCAGATGAGCACGGAGGAGACGGCGGCTGCCCTGGGCATGTCGGCCGGCACCGTGAAGAGCACGCTGCACCGGGCCCTGGCCCGGCTGCGCCAGGAGCTGGAGAGCCGGGAACTGGACGCGAGGGAGCTGGAACGCAACGAGCGGGGGCGCGAACGGTGCGCGGCCTGACCGGCGCTGGTACCACCCATAACGGCACAGCGGCCTGCCTCGTCAGGACCGGTGCGGCGGCCGCGGGCGCGGCCGCCGTCGGCCTGTTGCTGGCAGGCTGCGGCACGGGCGGCGAAGGCGTACGCACGGAGGGACCGGCCCGTGCCGCGTCCGCCACGAAGGTGGTCCCCACCGACCCCGCCGCGTCCTCGGCCGCCCCCACCAAGGTCGACGCCGTCGCGATCCTGAAGAAGGACCCGAGGGTCAGCGACCAGATCCGCAAGGACCTCGAGCCGTGCGCCGGGGAGTACCCGGTCGACGTGTCGTACGGCGACCTCACCGGAAACAGCGTGCCCGACGTCGTTGTCAACGTCCTGACCTGCGGCGACGCAATCGGCATCGGATCGTATGTGTACCGCGAGAACGCGGCGCGCAAGAGGTACGAGAACGTCTTCGTGAACGAGCAGCCGCCGGTCTACGCGGAGATCTCCGAGGGTGAACTCCAGGTCACGCAGCAGGTCTACGCGCCGGGCGACGCGGTGTCCTACCCCTCGGGCGAGGACGTGATCACCTACCGCTGGAGCCGCGGCAGGTTCGCTGAGCACGACCGGACCCACAGCGACTACAGCAAGACGGTGAACGGCGCGGACCCGACCAAGGAACCGGAGGGCTGAGAGCAGTCGATGGCCGAGACCCATGTGCTGTTCGTCGAGGACGACGACGTCATCCGCGAGGCGACCCAGCTGGCGCTGGAGCGGGACGGATTCCATGTCACGGCCGTGCGGGACGGGCTGACGGGGCTGGAGAAGTTCCGCGCCGACCAGCCGGACATCGCGCTGCTGGATGTGATGGTGCCCGGCCTGGACGGGGTGAGCCTGTGCCGGCGGATCCGTGACGAGTCGACCGTTCCCGTGATCATGCTGTCGGCGCGGGCGGACTCGATCGATGTCGTCCTCGGCCTGGAGGCGGGCGCCGACGACTATGTGACCAAGCCCTTCGACGGGGCGGTGCTGGTGGCCCGGATCCGAGCCGTGCTGCGCCGCTTCGGGCACGCGGCCGGGGCGGGGAACTCCGGTGCGAACGACGACGTACCGGGCGCCGACGGCCCGTTGCGCACCTTCGGCGACCTGAAGGTCGACACCGAGGGGATGGAGGTGCTCAAGGCGGGCCGGCCGGTGGGACTGACCCCGACGGAGATGCGGCTGCTGCTGGAGTTCTCGGCGGCGCCGGGCACCGTGCTCTCCCGCGACAGACTGCTGGAGCGCGTCTGGGACTACGGCTGGGGAGGCGACACCCGCGTCGTGGACGTCCATGTGCAGCGGCTGCGAGCCAAGATCGGCCAGGACCGGATCGAGACGGTCCGCGGCTTCGGCTACAAGCTCAAGGGCTGACGTCCCGTGCGAAGGCTCGCTCTGCGGACCGGACTCCGCTGGAAACTGATCATCGCCATCGCCGCGGTGAGCACCCTGGTCGCCATCGTCCTCAGCGTGGTCGTGCACAACGCGGCCCGCGCGTCGATGCTGGACAGCAGCCGCGACATGCAGGACGAGCGCATCAAGTGGGTGCAGAGCGTCTACAAGACCAAGGGGCTGCCGCCGTTCGCGAAGATCGACGACCCGGCGCTGCCGACGTCGCTCCGGGACGTCGTGCTGTCCGGCAAGCGCGCCACCTACCTCAACGACAACCTCGACGGTGCCCCCGAAGTATGGGCGGCGGTCCCGCTGGCCGACGGCAGAGTGCTGTCCATCCACAGCCGCTTCGAGGACCGTTACGCCGTCCTCACCGCTCTCGACCGAGCGCTCGTCATCGGCTCGGCCTCCGTCGTCCTGGGCGGCTGTGCCCTGGGCGTCCTCATCGGCGGACAGCTCTCGCGGCGGCTGCGGAAGGCGGCCACCGCGGCGGGGAAGATCACCGAGGGTGATACGGGTGTCCGGATCCGGGACGCGATCGGCGGGCGGGTGCGGGACGAGACGGACGATCTGGCACGGGCCGTGGACGCGATGGCCGATGCCCTCCAGCAGCGGCTGGAGGCCGAGCGCCGGGTGACCGCGGATATCGCGCACGAGTTGCGTACCCCGGTGACCGGGCTGCTCACGGCTGCGGAGCTGCTGCCTCCGGGCCGCCCCACGGAGCTCGTACGGGACCGGGCACAGGCCATGCGCACCCTGGTCGAGGACGTACTCGAGGTCGCCCGGCTGGAGACGGCGGCCGAGCGGGCAGAGCTCCAGGAGGTGGCGCTGGGGGAGTTCGTCGGCCGCCGGATCAAGGTCCTGGCCCCGGAGGCCACCGTGCGGGTCGTACGGGGTGCCCATGTGCACACCGACCCGCGGCGGCTGGAGCGCATACTGGGCAATCTGCTGGCCAACGCCGCCAAGCACGGCAGGGCACCGATCGAGGTGACGGTCGACGGCCGGGTGCTGAAGGTGCGGGACCACGGGCCCGGCTTCCCGGCGGAACTGCTGGCCGACGGGCCGAGCCGGTTCCGCACCGGCAGCACCGACCGGTCCGGGAACGGCCACGGCCTGGGCCTGACCATCGCCGCCGGTCAGGCGCGCGTGCTCGGCGCACGCCTGACCTTCCGGAACGCGATCCCGCAGGACAGCCCCGACTGGTTCCGGACGGGGGGCGGCGCGACGGAAGCCCGCGCGGCGGCCGGCACCGGGACGGCGGACCACGGGACGGCAGACGGCGGGGCCGCGGACCATGGGACGGCCCACGGCGGGACAGGCGCCGGGACGGCGGAGGGGCGGTCGGCCGACGGCGGAACGGACCACGTGACGGCCGGAGACGGGACGGCGGAGGGGCGGGTGCCGGACGGCGGCGCCGTGGCCGTGCTCTGGCTGCCCGAGTCCGCGCCCACGGAGACCGGCAGCATCCCGGTGATCACTATCCCGGAGTGACCTTCCCGCCCGTCCGTTTCCGCCGCTCCGGACACTGAATCCGCCGGACCGCAGCGGGGGCAGCAGCCCCGTGATCCGCGCCGCCCGTCGTACATGCCGACGGCGGCGGTATTCGCTCCGGGCGGACCGGGTCCGCTCCCTGAGCCGGGTGCCCGGGCGGATCGCCTCCGGACACGGCGCGAGGCCCTGGCAACGGGTCCCGCTGCGGTACCGGGGCCGTGGCCGTGGCCGTGGCCCGAGACCGTACGGCCGAGTCAGACGGACTTCGCGACCGTGGGCCCGTCCGTCGCCGCAGCGCCGTCGCCCTCCCCGCGGTCGGCCGGCTCGGCCGCCCCACGAAGCGGCACTTCCTTGATGAACCACGCGGCGCCGAAGCCGATGAGGCCGATCACCGCGCCCCAGAGGAAGATGTGGTGCGTGCCGTGCGCGACCGCGTGCAGATAGGCGTCCTTGACCGCGGCCGGCAGCCGGGCGATGCTCTGCTGGTCGAGCTGCGCGGAGGCGGAGGTCAGCGCCGCGCCATCGTGGCCGACCCGCGCGGTCATGGTGGCCGACACCTGGTGGGTGAAGATCGCGCCGAAGATCGCGACTCCGAACGAGCCACCGAGCGTACGGAACAGGGTCGCGGACGAGGAGCCCACCCCGATGTCCTTCATCTCGACGCTGTTCTGCGCGACCAGCATGGTGATCTGCATCAGAAAGCCCATACCGGCGCCGAGCACCGCCATGTAGAGACCCGAGGTGAAGCGGCTGGTGCCGGTGTCCATCTGCGACAGCAGAAAGAGCCCGGCGGTCATCAGCGCACTGCCCACGATCGGGAAGACCTTGTACCTGCCGGTCCGGGTGGTGACCCGTCCGGCGATCAGCGAGACGACCGTCATCGCGAGCAGCATCGGGATGAGCAACAGTCCGGAGTTGGTGGCGGACGCCCCCTGCACCGTCTGCTGAAAGAGCGGCAGGAAGATGAGAGCGCCGAACATCACGAATCCGGCCAGAAAACCGATCAGGGTGATCAGCGAGAAGTTGCGGTCGCGGAAGATATGGAGAGGCAGGACCGGCTGAGCCACCCGCCGCTCGACGTACACGAAGGCGAGAAGCGCGGCGGCGCCGAGGACGGCGAGCCCGGCGATCTGGGCCGAGGCCCAGTCGTACTCGTTGCCGCCCCAGGTGGTGATGAGGACGAGCGCGGTGATGCCGACGGTCAGGAGTGCCGCGCCGACGTAGTCGATCCGTCCCTGTGCCTTCTTCTTCGGCAGGTGCAGCACCGCGGTGACCATCACGAGCGCCACCGCGCCGAGCGGCAGATTGATGTAGAAGCTCCAGCGCCAGCCCAGGTGGTCGGTGATCGTGCCGCCGACCAGCGGGCCGCCGATGGTGGCGACGGCCATCAGGCCGGCCATCATGCCCTGGTACTTGCCGCGCTCCCGCGGCGGAATCAGCTCACCGATGATCGCCATCACACCGACCATCAGCCCCCCGGCGCCGAGACCCTGGATCGCCCGGAACCCGATCAGCTGCCCCATCGTCTGGGCCATCCCGGAGAGCACCGACCCGGCGAGGAAGAGCACGATGGACGAAAGGAAGATGCCCTTCCGCCCGTACATGTCGCCGAGCTTCCCCCAGATGGGAGTGGAAGCGGCGGTCGCAAGGGTGTACGCGCTGACCACCCAGGAGAGGTGGCTGAGTCCGCCGAGCTCGCCGACGATCGTGGGCATCGCAGTGCCGACGATCATGTTGTCGAGCATGGCGAGCAGGATCGCGATCATGAGCGCCAGCAGGACGACCCGCACGCTGCGGGGCCGCGGCACCTCCGCCGGCTCCGCGTCGTCGGCTCGGACCTGGGACATGGCTTCCACTCCCCCTGCTCCGCACTTACTTGCCGCCCGGCAAGTTGACTACACTGGGGAGGATGCCCGCTCAACTAGCCGGGCGTCAAGCAAGTTCACGGGCCCCCGGAAGCCGGGCAACCGCAGGAGAAGAGACGATGGGCAGCACACGGCAGGCGCGCCGGGGCGACACCCGGCAGCGTATCCAGGACGTCGCCCTCGAGCTCTTCGCCGAGCAGGGCTACGAAAAGACCTCGCTGCGCGAGATCGCCGAGCACCTCGACGTCACGAAGGCCGCGCTGTACTACCACTTCAGGACCAAGGAAGACATTGTCATCAGCCTGGTCGAGGACCTGGCCAGGCCCATTGACGAGCTGATCGCATGGGCCCGGCGGCAGCCCCGCACCCTGGAGTCCAAACAGGAGCTCGTACGCCGCTACAGCGCGGCCCTCTCCGACGCCGCGCCGCTCGTCCGCTTCATCCAGGAGAACCAGGCGACCGTGCGCGAGCTGAGCATCGGTGAGGCTTTCCGGGAGCGCATGTTCTCGATGTTCGACCTGATCAGGGAGCCGGACGCGGCCCTGACCGACCAGGTCCGATGTGTCAGCGCGCTCTTCACCATCCACGCCGGGATGTTCACGCTGCGCGACATGGAAGGCGACCCCGAGGACAAGCGTGATGCCGTCCTCGAGGTCGCCTTGGAACTGGTGACCTCGGCCCATCGCACAGAGGGCCGGGGCCAGTAGGCCCTGTCCGGGCCGCCTGCGGGCCTCAGGCGCGCCGTCAGGCCTTGACGCCGTGGTCCCGCAGGAACTTCACGGGGTCGACCGCGAAGCCGTAGACCGGGGCGGTACGGGTCTCGAAGTGCAGGTGCGGGCCGGTCGAGTTACCCGTGCTGCCGGACTTGCCGATCTCCTGACCGGTCTTCACGGTCTGGCCCTGGCTCACACCGAGCTGCGAGAGGTGACCGTACTGGGTGTACGTACGGTCGCCGTGCTTGATCACGATGTTGTTGCCGTACGAGCCGCCCCAGCCCGCCTCGACGACGGTGCCGCTGTGGGCCGCCTTGACCGAGGTCCCGGTCGGCACGACGAAGTCCTGGCCGGAGTGCTTGTTGGCCCAGTGGCTGCCGCCGAGGCCGAACGTCGAGCCCTTGGCGTAGTGCTCCACCGGCTTGACCCACGTGGCCGGGTTCGCCAGCTTGGCGGCGCGCTTCTTACGGTCCGCGACGGCCTTGGCAGCCGCCCGCTTCTGCGCGTCGGCCTTGGCAGCCGCCCGCTTCTCGGCCTCGGCCTTGGCGGCGGCCTGGGCGGCGGCGGCCTTGTGCTGACCGTCGGCCTGGGCCTGCACGGCCTGAGAGAGGGAACCGGCCGTCTTCACCGCGAAGACGTCGTCCTGGGCGGCGGGAGCGTCCGCCGCGGCGAGCGCCACCCCGGAGCCCAGCGCGACCGAGATCCCCATGCCGCCCGCCAGAACGGCGGCACGACGGCGAAGGACGGACGTGCTCGGGTTGCTGGTCTGGGCGTGCTTCGGCATGCGGGCTTTCCTCCAAGAAGTGAATGAATCCCGGCTGCGTTCCGGGAATCGCTCATCCTTGGTAACCCGCCTTTTCCAGGGCGACAAGAAGCCTTTCTACTATGTACTCGCGTAGAGAGCTCCAGAAAATACAGGACTCCGGCCCCACTGACCTCAGCAGCAGGCCAGGCCCTTCGACCCCTTGCCGAGAGCGCCCCCACCAGGCGCTTTTGCTCGGCCCAGCACACCCCCTGCGACACCGACCGCGCGATATCGCGTTTCCGGCCGCCTGATTTCCCCGGGGGCACCCGTCATAGGACGTAAGTCCCGACGGACGCTGCAGCCTTTCTCCTAAATCCTGTAGTAAGTGAGCCAGCACACGTGCGGCACATCACTTGCGTATAAGATCCAAAGGCTTCTCGACGGGTCTTTAGCGTGTCCGTTTCAGGACCAAGGGCCCCGCACCCCTGCACCCCCGGGAGCCGCGGCCTACGCTGTCCGTCCAGCCGTCAGTGCACGCGATGAAGCCACCAGGGGCAGGACGGATCCGACGTCCAGGCGGCGCGCCCCGGGCACCGCCCGCCCTCAGCACGAAAGGGGCCGGCCCAGGACCGTCTGTCCGGTTCCGGGCCGGCCCCTTCGTTCACCAACCGCTCGGATACGGCGGTCAGGCAATGCCACTCACACATCCTTGCTCAGGTTCGGGCACAAGCCACCCA
>NZ_JBQQBW010000088.1:0-28831 GCF_052245415.1 Streptomyces sp. 8N706
CTCACGCCGCAGGCCGCGGGCCGGATGGTCCAACTGCCGCCGGGGGTGGACGAGAAGACGTTCCACCCGGGGTCGGGCGGTGACGAGATCCGGGAGCGGCTCGGGTTGTCGGACCGCCCGGTGGTGGTGTGTGTCTCCCGGCTGGTGCCGCGCAAGGGCCAGGACACACTCATCGAGGCGATGCCGCGGATCCTGGCCGCCGTGCCGGACGCCGTCCTGCTGATCGTCGGCGGCGGTCCGTACCGCGGGGACCTGGAGAGGCTCGCCGCCGGGAAGGGCGTGTCCGGTTCGGTCCGTTTCACCGGCCCGGTTCCCTGGGAGGAGCTGCCCGCGCACTTCGGGGCCGGTGATGTGTTCGCGATGCCCTGCCGCACCCGCCGCGGCGGCCTGGACGTCGAGGGTCTCGGCATCGTCTATCTGGAGGCCTCGGCCACCGGGCTGCCGGTCGTGGCCGGGGACTCCGGTGGCGCACCGGACGCCGTGCTCGACGGGGAGACGGGCTGGGTGGTGCGCGGAGGCGCGCCCGAGGACGCGGCCGAGCGGATCGTCGCTCTGCTCCAGGACCCCGAACTGCGACGGAGCATGGGGGAGCGGGGGCGCGCCTGGGTGGAGGAGCGCTGGCGCTGGGACCTGCTGGCGGAGCGGCTCACCGAGCTGCTCTGACCGCCGCGACGCCCGTTCGGGGCGGTCGGAGCAGCTCGACCGCCGCGACGCCCCGTTCGGGCCGACGTTCGAGAGAGCACTGCCCGGTACCGCCGGGCACGGGTCTCCCGGGCCCGCACCCGGGCGGCGGACGCCGTACACGTGCCCGGCCCGTACCGGGGAGCCGCCATTTTCAGGACCAGGGGAGTCCGGGCGGCTCCGGACGAGCGCGTGGGGTCGCCCCCGGATTCGGACGGGCCTCACCGGCCGAAGCCACGGGCGGAGCCGTACCGGGCGTCGCGCGGTGCGTCCTCCCGGTCATGGCGCCGGGGTGTCCGCCGAGCACGGCGGCGGCCGGCGAAAATCGGCGGAAACCGGCGAAAAACAGCAACGGCGGCTGAAACAGCCGCCGTTGCACCTCGATCCGCCCTCGGCTGATCCGCCGGTCCCGGCGGTCAGTTGTGGTAGATCGCCTCGATGTCGTCCGCGAAGTCCTTCGCCACGACATTGCGCTTGAGCTTGAGCGACGGCGTGACGTGCCCGGAATCCTCGGTGAACTGGGCCGGCAGGATACGGAACTTGCGGACCGACTCCGCCTTGGAGACCGCGGCGTTGCCGTCCTCCACGGCCTGCTGGACAGCGGCCAGCAGATCGGGGTCGTCCCGCAGCTCGGCGACCGTCGCCCCGGCCGGCTTGCCGTTGTCCTCGGCCCAGCGCGGCAGGAACTCCTCGTCCAGAGTGATCAGCGCGCCCACGAACGGCCGGCCGTCACCGACGACCATGCACTCGGCGATCAGCGCATGCGCCCGGATCCGGTCCTCGATCACCGCCGGGGCGACGTTCTTGCCGCCCGCGGTGACGATGATCTCCTTCTTCCGGCCGGTGATCGCCAGATAGCCGTCCTCGTCGAGGGTGCCGATGTCACCGGTGTGGAACCAGCCGTCGGACAGCGCCTCCTGCGTGGCGGACTCGTTGTTCCAGTAGCCGCTGAAGAGGTGCTCGCCGTGCAGCAGCACCTCGCCGTCGTCGGCGATCCGGATCACCGAGCCCGGCAGTGGCTGGCCCACCGTGCCGATCTTCTGCCGGTCCCACGGGTTGAAGGCGGTGGCGGCGCAGGACTCGGTGAGGCCGTAGCCCTCCAGGACGGTGAAGCCGATGCCGCGGTAGAAGTGGCCGAGCCGCTCGCCCAGCGGCGCGCCGCCGGAGATCGCGTACTCCCCGCGGCCACCGAGCACGGCCCGCAGCTTGCTGAAGACCAGCCGGTCGAAGACCTTGTGCTTGAACTTCAGGCCCAGCGACGGTCCGGAGGGGGTGTCCAGCGCACGGCTGTAGGCGATCGCGGTGTCCGTCGCCTTGTCGAAGATCTTGCCCTTGCCGTCCGCCTGCGCCTTGGCCCGAGCCGAGTTGTAGACCTTCTCGAAGACCCGCGGCACGCCCAGCACCAGCGTCGGCCGGAAGGAGGCCAGTTCGTCGGTGAGGTTCTTGATGTCCGGTACGAGGCCGAGCTTGATCGGCGCGAGTACGGAAGCGATCTCGACCAGACGGCCGAAGACATGCGCGACCGGAAGGAAGAGCAGCACGGAGGACTCGCCGGTGCGGAAGAGCGGACGCAGCCGCTCGACCACATTGCCGCACTCGGCGAAGAAGTTGCGGTGGGTCAGCACACAGCCCTTGGGGCGGCCCGTGGTGCCCGAGGTGTAGACAATCGTCGCGGGGGAGTCGGCGTTCGCCAGCGCGCTGCGCTCGTCGACCTCGGCGTCGGAGATCTCCGCGCCCTTGGTGCGCAGCTGCTCGACGGCGTCACGCTCGATCTGCCAGATGTTCCTCAGCTCCGGCAGACGGTCACGCACGGACTCCACCGCGGCCTCGTGGACAGCGGTCTCGGTCAGACAGCCGACCGCGCCCGAGTCGCCCAGGATCCAGGCGATCTGCTCGGGCGAACTGGTCTCGTACACCGGGACGGTGACCGCGCCGGCCGTCCACACGGCGAAGTCCAGCAGCGTCCACTCGTAGCGGGTTCTGGACATGAGACCGATCCGGTCGCCCGGCTGCACACCGGCGGCGATCAGACCCTTCGCCGCCGCTCGTACCTCGGAGAGGAAGTCGGTGGCGGTCACGTCCTGCCAGCGACCGTCACGCTTCCTGGCGATGACCGGCACATCGGGATGCTGAGCGGCGTTGCGGCGGATGAGATCCGTCAGGTTGCCGTCCGCGGGGACCTCGTACAGGGCCGGAAGGCTGAACTCGCGCAAGACTGCTGCTCCTCGTCGGACGCCGGCGGCGCCACGTCGTGTCCGGCGTGCTGCGTCGGCTGCGGTCCATGTCATGCGATGGGGGTGGGTGGGCTGCCCGGACGTTACCGATCGGTAGTGCCATCCCGATAGGGGCTCCGCGCAGATGTTTCATGCGTCACATACCGCGGGGGGATTGCACCGCGCACACTAGTCCAGCGCCGGTTGACTCCAAAGTAACCGCAGGTCGGGCCCGCTCCCCGGGGCCTGGGGACACGGCGTAGGGTCATGAGGCATGCGAGTCCATGTGGTGAGCGACGTGCACGGCAACAGCCAGGATCTCGCCAGGGCAGGAGACGGTGCCGACGCCCTCGTCTGCCTCGGTGACCTGGTGCTCTTCCTTGATTACGCCGACCACTCGCGCGGCATTTTCCCAGAGCTCTTCGGCGTCGAGAACGCCGACCGCATCGTTGAACTGCGTACCGCACGGCGCTTCGAGGAGGCTCGCGCGTTCGGCGCTCGGCTGTGGGCCGGAATCGACCGCGGAAGCGCCATCGAGGCGGCCGTACGCAAGCAGTACGCCGAACTCTTCGCTGCCTTCCCTCAACCGACGTACGCCACCTACGGCAATGTCGATATTCCACATCTGTGGCCGGAGTACGTCCGGCCCGGGATCACCGTCCTCGACGGGCAGCGCGTGGAGCTCGACGGCCGCGTTTTCGGCTTCGTGGGCGGGGGCCTGCCCAGCCCGATGCGCACCCCGTACGAGATCGACGAGGAGACGTACGCCGAGAAGGTCGCCGCGCTCGGGGAGGTGGATGTGCTCTGCTCGCACATCCCGCCCGAGGTGCCCGAACTCTGCTACGACACCGTCGCCCGCCGCTTCGAACGCGGCAGTTCGGCACTGCTGGAGGCGATCCGGAAGAACCGT
Source organism: Streptomyces sp. 8N706 (assembly GCF_052245415.1). Classification (NCBI taxonomy): domain Bacteria; kingdom Bacillati; phylum Actinomycetota; class Actinomycetes; order Kitasatosporales; family Streptomycetaceae; genus Streptomyces; species Streptomyces sp. 8N706. The sequence continues at coordinate 3,805 of NZ_JBQQBW010000088.1, forward strand.
CCGCGCTATGCGCTCTTCGGCCATGTCCACCAGCCGCTGGCGCGCCGGATGCGGATCGGGGCGACGGAGTGCGTCAACGTCGGCCACTTCGCGGCCACCGGCCGGCCCTGGGCCCTGGAGTGGTGACGCCCGGCGCGGGCGGACGGGCCGGGCAGCGGCCCTCCGACCTGCGCGCGGTAGCCTTCACCACCAGGCATACAGGTCGCGGACGACCGTAGTGGAGGAGCCACGGCGATGGCGGAACACACCAGCTCGAGCATCACGATCGACGCGGCACCGTCCGAGGTCATGGCGGTGATCTCCGACTTCGACCGCTACCCGGAGTGGACCGGGGAGGTCAAGCAGGCCGAAGTCCTGGCCAAGGATGCGCAGGGGCGCGCCGAGCAGGTCCGGCTGGTGCTCGACGCCGGGGCGATCAAGGACGACCACACCCTCGCCTACACCTGGTCCGGGAAGAACGAGGTGAGCTGGTCGCTGGTCAAGTCGCAGATGCTGCGGGCCCTGGACGGCTCGTACAGCCTGGCCCCCGCGGAGGGCGGCAAGCGCACCGAGGTCACCTACCGGCTGACCGTGGACGTCAAGATCCCCATGCTCGGAATGATCAAGCGCAAGGCGGAGAAGGTCATCATCGACCGGGCGCTGGCGGGCCTCAAGAAGCGCGTCGAGAGCGAGGCACAAGCCTGAACACGCGGACGATCCTGGTCACCGGCGCGGGTGGTGCCGGGCGCACCACGGTAGCGGCGGCGACCGCCCTGGCCGCGGCCCGCCGCGGTCTGCGGACCCTGCTCCTCACCACCGACCGGTGCGGCACGCTGGAGGCGGTCCTCGGCATTCCCGGCATGGCGGCGAGGGGCGACCGGCCGGCGGACCGTGCGGCCCGCGACCGCGGAGCGGACCGTACGGCCGTCCCTACGGGGTCCCTGCCCTGGTTGCGGCCGGTCCGGGCCGCGCCCGGCCTGTGGGCGGCCCGGATCGACTCCGGTGAGCACCTCCGTACGGAACTGCTGGCCCTCCAGGAGCGCGCTGCGGCCGCCCTGGACCTGCTGGGCGCCGTACCGCTCGACCGGGAGGAAGTCACCGAACTCCCCGGCGCCCCGCAACTGGCGCTGCTCCGCGCCCTGCAGGCGGTGCACGCGCTCACGCCCTCCGGGCCGGGGGAACGCGGTCCCGGCGCCCATACGGATACGGACATTCCGTCACAGGGGCGGACACAGGGCTCTCCCGGGGCCGACGACACCGGGGCTCCCGGCGCGGCCCGGGTGCCCGGACCCGGCGCCGCCCCGCCGTACGACGCGGGGGGTGACGTACGGCCGCCCGCCGGCCCCGGCCCCCGGCCGCAGGGTCAACACCCGTGCGCGGGCGGTGAGACGGCGGAACCGGCCGTACCGGGTGAGCACGCTCCGGACCCCTCCGTCCGGCCGGAGGGCCCACGACGGGCGTACCCCGCGGCGGACAGCGGCCACGCTTCCCGTGGGCCCTCCGCCCGTCCGGATCAGTCCTGCTCCGCCGATGAGGGCGGGCGCTCCGCCGACGAGGGCGGGCGCCGGACAGCCGATGTCCCGCACCCCGCCGGTGACAGCGGGTCCCCACCAGCCGCAGTCCCGCCCGCGGCCTGGGACGTCGTGATCGTCGACATGCCGCCCACACCGGAGGCGCTGGCGCTGCTCGCCCTGCCCGAGCAACTGCGGCGCTACCTCCGCCGCCTGCTGCCGCCCGAGCGCCGGGCGGCCCGTGCGCTGCGGCCCATGCTGGCCCAGCTCGCCGGCGTACCGATGCCCGCACGGTGGCTGTACGAGGCCGCGGACCGCTGCGCGCGTGAACTCGCCGTCGCCCAGGCCGTGGTCGAGTCGGACGCGACCAGCGTCCGGATCGTCATCGAGCCCGGTCCGGCCGGCGCCGACGCGTTGCGCACGGCCCGTGCCGGACTCGCCCTGTACGGTCTGCACGCCGACGCCGTCGTCGCCAACCGGCTGCTCCCCACCGGCTCCGCCGACCCCTGGCTCGCCGCCGCGTCCGGCCGGCAGCAGACCGCCTTGAAGAGCCTGTACGAGGATGTCGCCGCCGGGACCGCGCTCTGCGAGGTGCCGCACCTCGGCCACGACCCCCGTGGCCGGGCCGACCTCGAGGAACTGGTCGAGCGCGCCACCTCCACCACCCTCGGGGGGCAGGACGGCGCGGCCGCACTGATCGAGAGCGCCGGGCTCTCCAGCGGGTTCGATACGCCCGCAACCGCACCTGCTGCCCGAGCCCCCGGACACGTCGAGGACCGGCTCGCCGAGGAGGGGGTGCTGCTGTGGCGGCTGCCGCTGCCGGGCGCCGAACGCGACGACCTCGACCTGAGCCGGCGCGGCGACGAACTCGTCGTCACCGTCGGGCCCTTCCGCCGGATCCTGCCGCTGCCCTCCGCACTGCGCCGCTGTGCCGTCTCCGGCGCGGGTCTGGCGGACGGCGAGCTCACGATCCGCCTCACCCCGGACCCGGGACTCTGGCCGCTGACGGCACGGACGCCGCCCGTACGGTGAACGGCGTACCCCCCTTCGGGTAACGTCGAGAGATACGTCCGAAGCCCTTTCGCAGGAGCCCGCCATGAGCGATGCCACCGAGCGCCCCGCAGCCGATTCCGCCGACGCGACCGATGCCGACGCCTGGGCGAAGGCCTGCGCGGAGGACCTCGCGGCGGAGAGGGCGCGCCGCCGCACGCAGTACGGGACACAGCCCGGCAGCGCCGCCGAGGAGCTGCGCAGGCTGGCCGACGCGGTCGCCGACCGGCTCTCCGCCCTCCAGGCGCCGCTCGCCGGCACCGCTGCCGGGGGAGCCGTGCAGCAGCTGATCGCCCAGGCGAGGGCTGCCGTCGAGCCGGTCGTGGAGCGCAACCCGGAGGTCTTCGACCACCTCGCCGCGGCCGGGTCGGAGCTCCTCGCCGCCTACCGGGCGGCCGTCCAGGGGCAGGAGCGCCGCTGGACCCGGGGTGAGGACGGCCCGGACGGCCCCTCCGGGTCCGAGCGGATCGACCTCGACTGACGACGGGGGCTCGGGGCTCGCGGCAGGGGCCCGCGCGCTCCCGGTGGCGCCGGTGCATCCGGCAGGCACACGGCCTCCCCGCGGTGCCCGTGCTTCCGGCAGGACCTACGTCCCCTCCGTCAGCCCGTGCTCCCGCCGGGACACATGGCCGCTCCGTCAAGCCCGTGAGTCCCGTCGTCCCCAGCCCTCCCTACTGCCGGTACGCCCCGTCCCCCTCCGGTACGGTTGGTCGCAGCGGGGATCGACCGAATAACTGAGGGACACATGGGACTCACCATCGGCGTCGACATCGGCGGCACGAAGATTGCGGCCGGTGTGGTCGACGAAGAGGGCTCGATTCTCGAGACGTGCACGGTATCCACTCCGCCCACGCCCGAAGGGGTCGTCGACGCCATCGCGGACGCGGTACGCACGGTCAGCACCGGCCACCAGGTCGAGGCGGTCGGCATCGGCGCCGCCGGCTATGTGGACGACAAGCGGGCGACCGTACTCTTCGCCCCCAACATCAACTGGCGGCACGAGGCGCTCAAGGACAAGGTCGAGCAGCGCGTCGACCTGCCGGTCGTCGTCGAGAACGACGCCAACGCCGCCGCGTGGGGCGAGTACCGGTTCGGAGCCGGGCAGGGCCACGAGGACGTCATCTGCATCACCCTCGGAACCGGCCTCGGCGGCGGCATCATCGTCGGCAACAAGCTGCGCCGCGGCCGCTTCGGCGTCGCCGGCGAGTTCGGCCACATCCGAGTCGTCCCCGACGGCCTGCTGTGCGGCTGCGGCAGCCAGGGCTGCTGGGAGCAGTACGCCTCCGGCCGTGCCCTGGTCCGCTACGCCCGGCAGCGCGCCGTCGCCACGCCCGAGAACGCCACGATCCTGCTCGGTCTCGGCGACGGGACCCCCGACTCGATCGAGGGCAAGCATGTGAGCGAGGCCGCCCGGCAGGGTTGCCCGGTCGCCGTCGACTCCTTCCGCGAGCTGGCCCGCTGGGCCGGTGCGGGCCTGGCCGACCTGGCGTCCCTCTTCGACCCGTCGGCCTTCATCGTCGGCGGCGGTGTCTCCGACGAGGGCGACCTCGTCCTCGAGCCGATCCGCAAGTCCTTCCGCCGCTGGCTGGTCGGCGGTCAGTACCGGCCGCACGCCCAGGTGCTCGCCGCGCAGCTCGGCGGCAAGGCCGGACTGGTGGGCGCGGCCGACCTGGCGCGTCAGGGCTGACCGGCAGAGGCTCACAGGCAGCGAAGGACCGGCACGAAGGGATGGGAGCGATGCTCGCGGACCTGCCCGAATCCCGTACGGAGCCCGACGGTTCCGCGGTGGTCCGCGTGCTCAGCTACAACATCCGCTCGATGCGTGACGATCGGGCGGCGCTGGCCCGGGTGATCCGGGCCTGCGCCCCCGATCTCGTCTGTGTGCAGGAGGCGCCGCGGTTCTTCCGCTGGCGCAAGGCCGCTGCCTGGCTGGCCCGCGAGTCCGGTCTCGTGTACGTCACGGGCGGCGCGACCGCCTCCGGCCCGATGATCCTCTCCTCGCTCCGCGCCCATGTGGAGCGCACGGAGGATCTTCTGCTGCCCCGCACACCCGGCCTCCACCAGCGGGGCTTCGCCACCGCCGTCGTACGGATCGGGGGCGCCCGGCTCGGCGTCCTCAGCTGCCATCTGAGCATGAACGCGCGTGAGCGCTACGAGCAGGGCGGGCTGCTGCTCGACCGCCTCGCGGCCGACGGTGTCCCGCACGCGGTGGCCGCGGGCGACCTCAACGACCGGCCCGAGGGCCGTACGTTCCGCAGGCTGGCCGCCGAACTGCAGGACGCCTGGGCGGCCAAGCCGTGGGGCGGCGAGTACACCACCCGGCCTGGCGACCCCCCTCAGCGCATCGAAGCGATCCTCCACACCCATGGGGTCGAGGTCCTGGGCTGTGGCGTCCCGAGGGGCCTGCCGGGCATCACCGAAGCGGACCTGCGGACGGCCACGGACCACCTCCCGGTGCTGGCCGCCCTCAGAGTTCCCCCCGCGCACACGTAGCCGGATGCACTGACTTCAGACCACCGCGCCGCGGCCCGGGTCGTCGTCCCCGTCGTCGCCGTCCCGCATCCGTACGACCAGAGTGGCGAAGCCGCCGAGGAAGCCACCGACGCCGAGGGCGGTGAGCCACCACGTCATGTCCCAGCGCAACAGCACCGCGAGCAGAAGCAGCAGCGGGCCGCCGAGGACCGCGAGCCAGGCGAACTTCGCCGTGGTGTCCGCTTCGGGGAGCGGCGGCGGCTCCGGGGGAACGAAGTGGCCCTCGTCGCCCTCGTCGTCGTCCTCCGACGCGTCGGGCGATGTCCAGTCGCGCGGGCCGACCCCGGACGCGAAGGCGGTGACGCTGGAGCCGAGAGGACGGTCCGGCACACCGGCGCTCCCGGGCGCGCCAGGCCCCTCGGGGCCGTCGTCGTCCGGCTCGTCGTCCCGGCCCGTCGGGCCCGGGTGCTTCTGCCGCTCGCGGTCCTCCGCGGCGTCCTCGTCCTCGTCGTCCTCGTCCTCGCGCTCGTCCTCCGAGGAGAGATCCGGGTCCGCGGGCTCCTCGCCGTACCCGGCCACGATCGCCGCCCAGACGGCGTCCTCGTCGACCGGGTCCCGGCCGTCCTCACGGCCCGCACCGGGGTTGCGCTCAGCCACCGCTCGCCGTCTCCTTCTCCCTGCCGGCATGCGGAGCGAGCCGCCCGATGAAGTCGTACGAGTCCTGGAAGATCCGCTCGGCGTCGTGATCGAGCGTCGCCACGTGATAGCTGCGCTCCAGAAGCGTCTCGGTGACGTCCGTCGACGAGACCCGGCTCAGGATGCGGGCCGAGTCCGCGGGCGCGACCACATGGTCCTGCGGGCTGTGCAGCAACAGCATCGGCTGGGTGACCTGCGGCAGTTCGGAGTCGAGCAGCCGGAAGAAGCGGCGCAGCGAGTGGGCCGCGTGCAGCGGCACACGGTCGTACCCGACCTCGGTCATCCCCTCCTTCGCGATGTCGCTCACCAGCCCCTTGGTGGTCCGCACCAGATGCCGCGCCACCGGCAGGGCGTACGCCGACAGCCCGTGCATCCTGTTGGCCGGGTTGACGAGCACGATGCCGCTGATCGCATCGCCGTGCTGGGCGGCGAGCCGCAGCGAGAGGGCGCCGCCCATCGACAGGCCGAAGACGAAGACGCTGCTGCACCGGTCGATCAGGATCCGCAGCTCGCGATCCACCTCGGCATACCAGTCCTGCCAGCCGGTGAGCTGCATGTCCTGCCAGCGGGTGCCATGCCCGGGGAGCAGGGGCAGCGACACGGTCAGTCCGCGCTCGGCCAGAAAGTCGGCCCAGGGGCGCAGCGACTGCGGGCATCCGGTGAATCCGTGGCAGAGGAGGACGCCGGTTTCTCCGCCCTCATGGCGGAACGGCTCGGCTCCGGGGAGGACCGGCACCAGAGGTCTCCTGTTCGTCGTGGGGTCGTGGAATCGCGGTGCGTGCGGGGTGGGGGTGCGTCGTGGGGGGCTGCGAGGTTCGAGGCGGGACTCGGTGTGGACTTCACCGTACGCGACGGGGCCGACACCGGGTAGGTCCGACCGCGGCCTCGGGAGCCGGACCTGCACGGCAGCAGGTTAAGGTCTCCTCGTCGGACACAGGAGGTCCTCGGTTGCTGTACGGCGCAATGAAACTGTCCATCGGAGGGACGCTGAAGCTTGCCTTCCGCCCGTGGGTGGAAGGTCTGGAGAACATCCCGGCCGAGGGGCCCGCGATCCTCGCGAGCAACCATCTGTCCTTTTCGGACTCCTTCTTCCTGCCCGCCGTGCTCGACCGCAAGGTCACCTTCATCGCGAAGTCCGAGTACTTCACCTCCCCCGGAGTGAAGGGCAGGCTCACGGCTGCCTTCTTCAAGGGCGTCGGCCAGCTGCCGGTGGACCGGTCCGGGGGCCGTGGCGCCGGTGAGGCGGCCATCAAGAGCGGCATCGGCGTACTGGAGCGCGGCGAGCTGTTCGGCATCTACCCGGAGGGCACGCGCTCGCCGGACGGGCGCCTCTACCGCGGCAAGCCCGGCGGCCTGGCCCGGGTGGCGCTGGCCACCGGCGCCCCGGTGATCCCGGTCGCGATGATCGACACCGAGAAGGTCCAGCCGCCCGGCAAGGTCGTGCCGAAGATGCTCCGTCCGGGTATCCGTATCGGCAAGCCCCTGGACTTCACCCGCTATCACGGTATGGACAGCGACCGGTTCATCCTGCGGTCGGTGACCGACGAGGTCATGTACGAGATCATGAAGCTGTCGGGCCAGGAGTACGTCGACATCTACGCGACAGCTGCCAAGCGGCAGATCGCGGAGGCCGCGAAGAGGCAGGCCGAGCTCGAGAAGGCCGAGAAGGCGCACGCCGCACGGGCGAAGAAGGCCGAGAAGGCGGACGAGCAGGAGAAGGCCGGGGCGTAACCGCGCCCGGCAGGGGGGTGGGGAGATGGCACTGCGCACCGAGGCACGCGGGCTGCCCGGCGCCATGGGGACGAGCCGCCGCGAAAGGGTCGTCCGGATGTCCGTGGAGCAGCCGCTGTGGCAGGCGCTGACCGCCTTCCGGTTGCTGACCATGGTGTACGCGCTCGCCCGCTACATCTGGACCTACGAGGAGTACGCGCGCCCGCTCGGCGGCTGGATCTATCTGGCGGTCCTCACCGTCTGGACCCTGGCCACCTCCCACAAGGTGACCTCGGCCTCCCGCTGCACCTACCGCTTCCTCGCCGTCGACATGACCATCGCCCTCGCCGGCATCCTCCTCACCCCCGTCTTCGACGACCCCGCGCGCGTGGCCGCCGGAGAGGCCACCCTTCCCTCCATCTGGACCGCGGGCGCGGTGCTCGGCTTCGCCATCAAGGGCGGCTGGCGCTGGGCCGCGGCAGCCTCCACCGTCCTCGGGCTGTCCAACATCATCGAGCGCGGTGAGCTCTCGAAGGGCAATGTGCACAGCATCGTGCTGCTCTTCGTGGCCTGTACCGCCGTCGGCTACGTCGTCGAGGTGGCCCGCGCGAGTGAGCGCACCCTCGCCCGGGCCCTCCAGATCGAGGCGGCCACCCGCGAACGGGAGCGGCTCGCACGCGACATCCACGACAGCGTGCTCCAGGTGCTCGCGATGGTGCAGCGGCGCGGCACCGAGATCGGCGGGGAGGCGGCCGAACTCGGCCGGATGGCAGGCGAGCAGGAGGTCGCGCTGCGCACCCTGGTCTCCAGCGGCCTGGTCCCCGCGGCCCGTCAGGCTCCCGGGGCCGCACCGTCGGAGGAGGAGGCGGGGCAGGTACCGGAGACGGAGCACGCGCGCGTGGCCGACGGGGGCGCCCAGAGCGGCGGCCTGTGCGATCTGCGCGCGCTGCTGGCCCCGTACGCCGGTTCCCGGGTGTCCTTCGCGGAGCCCGGCGCGCCCGTGCTCCTGGAGGCGGCGGCTGCGGCGGAGTTGGCGGCGGCTGCCGGTGCCGCCCTGGACAATGTCCGCAAGCACGCCGGCGAGGGCGCACAGGCGTGGATCCTGCTGGAGGACGAGCCGGACGCGGTGATCGTGACCGTACGGGACGACGGCCCCGGTATCCCCGAGGGGCGGCTCGCCGACGCCGAGCGGGAAGGCCGCCTCGGCGTCGCCCTCTCGATCCGCGGCAGGCTGCGGGACCTCGGCGGCAGCGCCGAGCTGCTGTCGGTCCCCGGGCAGGGCACGGAAGTCGAGTTGAGGATCCCGAAGGGCAACCGGGGGAGCGAGGGGGAGCGATGAGCGAGCAGCCCACGACGGTCAGGGTGATGGTGGTCGACGACCACCCGATGTGGCGGGACGCGGTCGCCCGCGACCTGGCGGCGGCCGGCTTCGATGTGGTGGCGACCGCCGGGGACGGCCCGCAGGCGGTCCGCCGCGCGCAGGCGGCGGCCCCCGATGTGCTGGTCCTGGATCTCAACCTGCCCGGAATGCCGGGTGTCCAGGTCTGCAAGGAGCTCGTCGGGTCCCATCCGGCGCTGCGCGTGCTGGTGCTCTCCGCCAGCGGTGAGCACGCGGACGTCCTGGAGGCGGTCAAGTCCGGTGCCACGGGTTATCTGGTGAAGTCGGCCAGCGGCGAGGAACTGCTCGACGCCGTACGGCGCACCGCCGTCGGCGATCCCGTGTTCACCCCCGGCCTGGCGGGGCTGGTGCTCGGCGAGTACCGCCGGCTGGCCGCGGACCCGGCTCCCTCCGCGTCCGACGAACCCGGCGCGCCCCACCTCACGGAACGGGAGACGGAGGTACTGCGGTTCGTGGCGAAGGGGCTCTCGTACAAGCAGATCGCGGAGCGGCTCGTCATCTCGCACCGCACGGTCCAGAACCACGTCCAGAACACCCTCGGCAAGCTGCAACTCCACAATCGCGTGGAACTGGTGCGCTACGCGATAGAGCGCGGTCTGGACGACGACGGCCGGGAGTCTCCCTGACGCGCCTGCCGCACGGGTGCCCTGTACGGCGTGCCTCGCGCCCGAGGCGGGGCATCCGCTCGTACGAGTGAACGCTCGGCCTCCAACGCCCTTGGTCCGCTCAGGAATCACCGCCCCGCCCCATCCTCTGTGACGTGGATCACCGTTAGCGTGAGCCGCACTACGGGTCAATGCGGGAGAAAGGAAGATTCCATGCGGGTCGGAGTACTGACCGGTGGCGGCGACTGCCCCGGGCTCAACGCGGTCATCCGGGGCGTCGTCCGCAAGGGCGTCCAGGAGTACGGCTATGACTTCCTCGGCTTCCGGGACGGCTGGCGCGGGCCGCTCGACGGCGACACGGTCCAGCTCGACATTCCGGCGGTGCGCGGCATCCTGCCGCGCGGCGGCACCATCCTCGGGTCGTCGCGGACCAATCCGTTCAAGGTGGAGGACGGCATCCGCCGCATCAAGGACAACCTCGCCAAGCAGGAGGTCGACGCGCTGATCGCGATCGGCGGAGAGGACACGCTGGGCGTCGCCGCACGCCTCGCCGACGAGTACGGCATCAACTGCGTCGGCGTCCCCAAGACCATCGACAACGACCTGTCGGCCACCGACTACACCTTCGGCTTCGACACCGCCGTCAACATCGCGACCGAGGCCATCGACCGTCTGCACACCACCGCCGAGTCGCATATGCGGGTGCTCGTCGTCGAAGTGATGGGCCGTCATGCGGGGTGGATCGCTCTGCACTCGGGCCTGGCCGGTGGTGCGAACGCCATCCTCATCCCCGAGCAGCGCTTCGACCTCGGCCAGGTCTGCGCCTGGGTCGAGTCCCGCTTCAAGATCCGTTACGCGCCGATCGTGGTCGTCGCCGAGGGCGCGATGCCCAAGGACGGCGACATGGTCCTCAAGGACGGCTCACAGGACTCCTTCGGGCACGTCCGCCTGTCCGGCATCGGCGAATGGCTCGCCAAGGAGATCGAGAGCCGTACGGGCAAGGAAGCCCGTACGACCGTACTGGGCCATGTTCAGCGCGGCGGCACCCCCAGCGCCTTCGACCGCTGGCTCGCCACGCGCTTCGGGCTGCACGCCATCGAGGCGGTACGGGACGGGGACTTCGGGAAGATGGTCGCCCTGCGCGGCACAGACATCGTGCGGGTCCCGATCGCCGATGCCACCATCAAGCTGAAGACGGTCGACCCGAAGCTGTACGCCGAGGTCGGCGTCTTCTTCGGCTGACGCCGTCCGCTCCCGGGAACCGGCCCGCGCGCGGGCGCCCGGTCGCGCGGCAGTCCGCGGGCGGCCCCCGGCCGTCGTCACGGGGCGGCCCCCGGCCTTCGTCACCGGCGGACAGGGCGGCCGCCGGGTCCGCTGCCGCGTCTCTCGTACGGCTCCTCCCAACCGGCCTGCCCGGAAAGGGCGTTCGGGCGGGAGGAGCCGTCGTAGGGGCAGCGGACCGGGACCGGTGAGCCGGGGTGGTGAACGGCGCGGCCGGAGAGCCGCGCCGACGGTCACACCAGTACGGCCGCGAGCAGCGCCGCCGTGATCGACGCGCCGTCCAGGGTCAGCACCGACTCGGGGTGGAACTGGACGCCCGCGAAGCCCGGCCCGCGCAGGGCGTGCACATCCCCTGTCGCCGGGTCGCGGCTCAGCTCCACCCCGTGCATCGCCAGTTCCGCCTCCGCACCGGCGTCGCACCGCGCCGTAAAGGTGTTGTAGAACCCCACGACCTCCTCGCGCCCGAAGAAGTCGATACGCTCCTGCGCTCCCTGGAAGGGCACATCCTTCCGGACGATCTCCAGACCCAGTTCGGCCGCGATCAGCTCATGGCCGAGGCATACCCCCAACAAAGAGGCGCGGCCCGAAGGGCCTCCATGAGGGACGGCGGTCGGGTGACGGGTGGGACCGTGCTGGTGCTCGCGGACCAACGTGGCCGCCAGCTCCCGCAGGAAGCCCATCTTCGGGTCCGCGGTGTTGCCAGGGTCGCCGGGCCCCGGGCCGAGGACCACAGGGCCGGGGTGCGACAGCGCCGCCTCCCGCAGCCCCGGCTCGTCATGGCGCCGTACGGTCACCTCCAGACCGGTGGAGCGCAGCACGTGCGCGAGCATCGCGGTGAAGGTGTCCTCCGCGTCGATCACGAGGGCGTGCCCGCGCATCTCGGCCGACTGCTGCTGCATCCGCAGCCAGAAGGGCGCGAGGCCGGCCCGCCGGGCGTCCAGCGCGGCCCGTACCCGGGCGTCGTCCGCCAGTTTCGGCCGGTCTCCCTCCGCCTTCCTGGCGGGGCCGGGACGCACCCCCAGGGCGGCCAGCACGCCCGCCGCCTTGGCGTGTGTCTCCGCGACCTCGCCGTACGGGTCGGAGTGGCGTACGAGCGTGGCGCCGACGGGCACCCTCAGCCGTCCCGTCGCGTCGATGTCCGCCGTGCGGATGAGAATCGGGGAGTCCAGGGTCTGCGCGCCACCGGCGTCGCGGCCGATGAGCGCCAGGGCACCGGCGTAGTAGCCGCGTCCGCCCGCTGCGCCCTCCCGCTCCGCGCCGCCCTCATGGCGCTCGATCACCCGGCAGGCGTTCTGCACCGGCGAGCCCGTGACGGTCGCCGCGAACATCGTCTCCCTCAGCACCTCCCGCACATCCAGGGAGCTGCGGCCGCGCAGCTCGTATTCGGTGTGCGCCAGGTGTGCCATCTCCTTCAGCCGCGGCCCCACCACGACCCCGCCCATGCCGCCGACGGTGCACATCATCTTCAGCTCCTCGTCCACGACCATCGACAGCTCCTCCACCTCCTTGCGGTCATGGAGAAAGGCCAGCAGGCCGTCGGCGCCGGGCCCCTCCGGCGGGTACCGGTAGGTGCCGCTGATCGGGTTCATGACGACGGTGCCGCCGGACATCCGGACGTGCACCTCCGGGCTGGCCCCGACCAGGGTGCGCGCGCCGGTGTGCACGACATACGTCCAGTACGCGCCGCGCTCACCGGTCAGCAGCCGGCGGAAGAGAGCGAGAGCGTCGGCGCGCGAGAAGCCGGGGACCTCGCCCTGGAACGTCCGCCGAATCACAAAGTTCGCGCCCTCGCCCCGCCCGATCTCGTCCTCGATCACCCGCCGGACGATCTCCGCGTACTCCTCGTCGGGCACGTCGAACGCTCCGCCCTCGACCCGCACCTCATGCCGCGGCAGGGCGTCCCGTACGGCGCCGAGCGGAAGTTCGTACGCCTCCTCGGGCCGCAGTACGGTCAGTGGGGTGCCGTCGTCACGGACGTCGAAGCCCCGCTCGCGGATCTGCCGGAACGGCACCAGGGCGAGCGCGTCCGTCACGGGCTCGCCCGTCGCCCCCTCGGCCAGCGGGATGTCCGCCAGCAGCCCGACGTCCTCCACGGGACCGATCAGCACCTCGACGGCGGCCTGGCCGCCGTCCGGCCGGCCGGGGATGCGGCGGTGGATCAGAGCGAACGGCGGGCAGCTGTCCGTGGCCAGCCGGTGCAGGAGTGCGGTCGGATCGGGGTGCATGAAGGGTTCCTTCCGGATTCGATCGGTGATCGGGGCGGGAGGAACGGCCGCGTCTGTCGCAGACACACGGAAGGCCGCCCCTCGGGCGGCCTTCGCGTCGGTGTGTGGATACGCGCAGTCAGTGGGCCGCCGGGAGAGCGGGCCACCACCAGTCCATGGTCTTCTGCGCGAACATGCCCCGTACCCTAGCCGAGGTCCCGCCGGCGCGTGCGTGCGTCTCACCCTGCGAGCTTTGTCTCATTGTGTGGGCGGTGGAGAGGGCACCCGAAAGGACCCCGTAATGTTGACACCGTGACCGTGAATGCTGAATCCCACGCCAGGAACAACACCTGGCGAGACCTTCCCGCGGCGCAGCAGCCCGAGTGGCCCGACCCCGAGGCTCTGCGCGATGTGATCGCGGACCTCGAGTCGTATCCTCCGCTCGTCTTCGCGGGTGAGTGCGACCAGCTGCGCGCCAGCCTGGGAGCCGTCGCCAAGGGGGAGGCGTTCCTGCTGCAGGGCGGCGACTGCGCCGAGGCCTTCGACGCCGTGGGCGCCGACCAGATCCGCAACAAGCTGAAGACGCTGCTCCAGATGGGCGCCGTGCTGACCTACGCCGGCTCGGTGCCGGTCGTGAAGGTCGGCCGGATCGCCGGTCAGTACAGCAAGCCGCGCTCGAAGCCGACCGAGACGCGGGACGGGGTGACCCTGCCGACCTACCGCGGTGACTCCGTCAACGGCTTCGAGTTCACCGAGGCGGCCCGGATCCCGGACCCCGAGCGGCTCAAGCGGATGTACCACGCCTCCGCCGCGACGCTGAACCTCGTACGTGCCTTCACCACCGGCGGCTACGCCGACCTGCGCCAGGTGCACGCCTGGAACCAGGACTTCGTGAAGTCCTCCCCGTCGGGGCAGCGGTACGAGGCGCTGGCGCGCGAGATCGACCGGGCGATGAACTTCATGCACGCCTGCGGGGTCGACCCGGAGGAGTTCAAGACCGTCGAGTTCTACTCCTCCCACGAGGCGCTGGTGCTCGACTACGAGTCGGCGCTGACCCGTACGGACTCGCGCACCGGCGATCTGTACGACGTCTCCGGTCACATGGTCTGGATCGGCGAGCGCACCCGGCAGCTCGACGGGGCGCACATCGAGTTCGCCTCCCGGATCCGCAACCCGATCGGTGTGAAGCTCGGCCCGACGACCACCCCGGAGGAGGCGCTCACCCTCATCGAGCGTCTCGACCCGGACCGTGAGCCGGGGCGTCTGACCTTCATCACGCGGATGGGCGCGGACAAGGTCCGCGACAAGCTGCCGACGCTGGTCGAGAAGGTCACCGCCTCCGGTGCCCAGGTGGCGTGGGTGTGCGACCCGATGCACGGCAACACCTTCGAGGCGGCGTCCGGTCACAAGACCCGGCGCTTCGACGATGTGCTCGACGAGGTCAAGGGCTTCTTCGAGGTCCACAAGGGCCTGGGCACCCACCCGGGCGGCATCCATGTCGAGCTGACCGGTGACGATGTCACCGAGTGCGTGGGCGGCGGCGACGAGATCTTCGTGGACGACCTGCACCAGCGGTACGAGACGGCGTGCGACCCGCGGCTCAACCGCAGCCAGTCCCTGGACCTGGCGTTCCTGGTCGCGGAGATGTACCGGGGCCAGTAGGCCGGGGCGCGGTGCCCGGGGCTGGTAGGGCGCGGGCGGTGCCCGAAAACGACGCATGACGCCGGTGGGGCGTGGATCACAGAGATCCGCGCCCCACCGGCGTTGTGAGGGTCTGGTCAGAGCGGGTAAGGTAAGGGTAACCTCACTGATCAATGGGGTGTGAGGTTGCCTATCAATCCCGGACCGTTCCGTCTGCCGACAAGGGTGTGAACCGCGTGTACGTCTGCTCATGCTTCGGCATCACGGAGACGCAGGTGCGCGAGCATGTGGATTCAGGCGCCTGCACGCCGCGCCAGATAGCGTCCGCCTGCAAGGCCGGGACCGACTGCGGCAACTGCGTACGCCGTATCCAGGCGCTTCTGGGGCGTGGCTCCTGCCCTCGTCGGGACATGGTGGAGCAGGGTGAGCCCGCGGTGTTCACCGCCGTGGAAGCGGCGTGACCGCCCGGAGGTCCCGTCCCCGTAGAGGGTGCCCTCCGAAGAGAGCCGTCCGGTGCCCTGAAGGCCGGGATCAGCTGTCCGGCTGCTCGATCACCTGCGCGATGTAGAGCGGTTCCCCGAGCTTCTCGATCAGCTCCAGCTGGGTGTCGAGATAGTCGATGTGGTGCTCCTCGTCGGCGAGAATGGTCTCGAAGATATTGGCCGAGGTGATGTCCCCCTTGGCCCGCATGACGTCCACCCCGCGCCTGAGGCGGTCGATCGCCTCGACCTCGATCTGCCGGTCCGCCTGGAACATCTCGGTGACCGTCTGGCCCACCCGGACGTGAAACAGCCGCTGGTAATTCGGCAGGCCCTCCAGGAAGAGGATGCGGTCGGTGAGTACCTCGGCGTGCTTCATCTCGTCGAACGACTCGGCACGGGTGTACTTCGCGAGCTTGGTCCACCCGAAGTTCTCCTGCATCTTGGCGTGCAGGAAGTACTGGTTGATCGCGGTCAGCTCGGCGGTCAGCTGTTCATTGAGGAACTCGATGACTTCGGGGTCGCCCTGCATCGCAGCGGCTCCTTTCACGCATTACAGCAAGAACGGCAGGTTGCCCGCATCCTCGCATCGCCGACAGTGACGATCCAGTAAGTGCACGCTCAGTATGCGCCGCCCGGATCGGCATTGCCCTGGTCATGACCACCCTTCCCCGTCTGTCACCATGGAGTCATGGGTCAGCCGGAAAGCCGCGAAGGGGCACAGCTCGAGCTTCCTCCGGGGCAGCGGCTCCAGCGCGGCTGGCCGGTCACGCACTACGGCCCGGTCCCCAAGTTCAAGCCCGACCGCTGGGAATTCCGGGTCTTCGGCGCGACGGCCGACGGCGACAAGCACTGCTGGACGCACGAGGAATTCTCGGCCATGCCGTACTCCACGGTCGTGGCCGATCTGCACTGCGTCACCAAGTTCAGCATGCTCGGTGCGGAATGGGGCGGTGTCGCCGCCCGTACGATCCTGGATCTCGCCCCGCCCGCGCCCGACGTCACGCATGTGATGGTGTGGGCCGAGTACGGCTTCAGCTCCAACCTCCGGCTCTCCGACTTCGCGGCCGAGCGGACCATCTTCGCCACGCACAAGAGCGGTGAGCTGCTCACCGCCGAGCACGGCTTCCCGGTCCGGCTGGTCGTCCCCCATCTGTACGCCTGGAAGGGGCCCAAATGGGTCCGCGGCGTGGAGTACATGACGGCCGACCGCCGTGGCTTCTGGGAGGAGCGCGGCTATCACAACATCGGCGACCCCTGGCGGGAGCAGCGTTACTCCTACCAGGAGGAACCGGGCGACGGCCCGGAACTCTAGAGCACGTCCCCGGTGCCCGCCGTCCGCCGCAGGACGCGAGCCACGACGCCCGGTGTGTGCCGCCGCGGGGCGGGACGGCCTTTCAGGAGGCCCGGAGTTCCTTGAGGCGGAGGACGTCGGCCGCGTGGCCCTCCTTGCGGCCGGGGGTCTCGATGACCAGCGGCACTCCCTCCGTGGCGGGGTGCCGGAACAGCTCGCCGAAGGGATCCGCCCCGATGTGACCGGCTCCGATGTTCTCGTGCCGGTCCTTGTGAGCGCCCACGACGTCCTTCGAGTCGTTCGCGTGGATCAGCTTGAGCCGGCCCTCGCCGACCGTGCCGACCAGCTCGTCGAGCAGCAGCTTCATCCCGCCGGGTGCGGCCATGTCGTGACCCGCGGCGAAGGCATGGCAGGTGTCCAGGCAGACGCCGAGCCGCGGATGCCGGTCCAGGGCCTCGACGTACGGTCCGAGGTCCTCGATGAGGGAGCACAGCGAGGCGCCCTGGCCCGCTGTCGGCTCCAGCAGCAGAAACGGGCTGTCGTCGTGGGTCAGCTCCTCCAGCAGCGGGAGCATGTGCTCCCGGACCTGGGCGAGGGCGTCGGCGCGGGGCCGCCCGCCGGTCGCCGAGCCGGTGTGGACCACGACACCGAGCGCGCCGATGTCCCGGCCGCGCCGGAGCGAGTGGCGCAGCGAGTCCACCGAACGCTCCACCGTGGCCTCGGTGTGCGAACCGAAGTTGATCAGATAGGGCGCGTGGACGTACGCCGGTATGCCGCCGGCTTCACAGGCCTCACGGAACCCCTCGTCCTGGCGCGGGTTGCCGGGCGGGGTCGCCCAGCCGCGGGGGTTGGCCACGAACACCTGCACGGCCTCGGCGCCGATCTCACGGCCGTAGGACAGGCCGACGGAGGCGAGGCCGCCGGCCACCGGCACATGGCTGCCGACCGGATTGCGGGGCCCGGAGGTTCGGATTCTCACGGCCCCAGGATCCCATGCGTGGCCCGGTGGTCCCTACGCCCCTCAGCAGGCGCAGGGCCGCCCCCAGTGGCCCCAGGCGGTGGGCCGGTGGCGACGCAGCGGGCGGTCCGTCCCCAGCGGGCGTTACGTCCGCCCTGGGCGGATCCCTCTCCACGGACGCCGGGCCTGCCTCGTGGAGACGGATCCGCTAGCGGACGCGGATGGTGATCGAGCTGCCCTTCCGGGCCTTCTCGCCGCCGTCCACGGACTGGTCGAAGACCTTGTCGCCGAAGAAGAACCGGGAAACGTCGACCTTGAAACCCTTCGACTCGAGCTCCCGCTTCGCCTCGTCGAGGCTCTTGCCCTCGACGTCGGGAACCTCGACCATCAGCTGCCCCTTGGAGACGGTGAGCGTGACAGTGTCGCCCTCCGCCAGCCGGATGCCCTCCTCGGGGGAATGCTCGGCGACCGTGCCCTCGTCCTCCTCGGAGAAGACCCTCCGGGGGGCGACCTCGACCTTGAGTCCCGCGTCGCGCAGCGTCTGCGTCGCGTCCTCGACCGACTCGCCCGTGAGGTCGGGTGTCTCGACGGGCTCGCCCTTGCTGACCGTGAGCGCGACGGCGGAGTCCGGCTTGCGCTGGGTGCCCGCCCCCGGTTCCGTACTGATCACCGAGCCCTGCGCCACCGTGTCGTCGAACTCCTCCCGCACGATGCCCGGCGCCAGGCCCAGCTCCTTGAGCTGCCGCTTCGCCTTCGCCAGCGGGACCCGTTCGAGGTCGGGAACCTTCACGACCTCGGGGCCCTTGGAGACCGTGATGGTGACCGTGCCGGTATTGCGGATCCGGGCGCCGAGCCGGGGGTCGGTGGTGACGACATCGCCCCGGTCCACGACGTCGCTGAATCCGCTTCTGACCTTCACATCCAGCCCCGCGTCCCGCAGCTTCTCCTCCGCCTTCTGGCGCGGCAGGCCGAGGACGCCGGGGACCTTGGTGAACTGGCCCGAGTTGATGTACCAGACGCCCGCGCCCACGCCGGCCACCAGCAGCACGGCGGTGATCAGGGCGAGGACCCCGCGCTGCGGCCCTCGACGGCCCGGGCCGGGTGCAGGCTGCTGTGGGCTGGACGCCGGCATCTCCAGCCGGCTGGTCCGGTTCAGCTCTTCATCACTCACGGGCCCGCCGAGCCGCTGTGTGCCCCGTGCCGACCGGGGGATCACGCTCGTACGGTCCTCGGAGCCCGCCCGGGTCTCCGCCAGGGCCTGCGGGGGGACGGCGTCCAGCTGCTCGTCGGTGAGCGCGGACCGGGCGTCGCGGGCCCGGGCGAGCAGGGCGACGGCGTCGGTGGGACGCTGCCCGGGGTCACGGGCGGTCGCGGCCGCCACCAGGGCGTCCAGCTCGGCAGCGAGACCCGGTACCGCCGTGGACGGCGGGGGAACGTCTGCGTGGAGGTGCTGGTAGAGCACTTGGGCGGGCGTGCCGCCGTCGTGCGGCTTGGTGCCCGTCAGCATTTCGTACAGCGCGATC
This sequence comes from Streptomyces sp. 8N706, assembly GCF_052245415.1. Classification (NCBI taxonomy): domain Bacteria; kingdom Bacillati; phylum Actinomycetota; class Actinomycetes; order Kitasatosporales; family Streptomycetaceae; genus Streptomyces; species Streptomyces sp. 8N706. Next base: position 22,607 of record NZ_JBQQBW010000088.1, read on the forward strand.
CCGCAGGCGTAGACGTCCGCCCGGGTGTCGGCGGTGCCGTGCTCTATCTGCTCCGGAGCGAGATAGGAGACCGTGCCGAGCAGGGATCCGGAGGAGGCGGTGGTGTTGGTGTCCACGGCCCGTACGAGCCCGAAGTCGGCGACCTTGACCCGGCCGTCGTCCCCGATGAGGACGTTCTCCGGCTTCATGTCCCGGTGCACCAGCCCGGCGCGGTGGGCGGCGCCCAGGGCGGCGAGGACCGGCTCCAGGATGTCGAGGGCCGCGCGGGGCTGCAGGGCGCCGCGCTCGCGCAGCACGTCGCGCAGGGTGCACCCGGCGACGTACTCCATCGCGAGATAGACGTACGACCCGTCCATGCCCTGGTCGAAGACGCCGACCACATTGGGGTGGGCGAGCCGGGCGACGGACTTGGCCTCACGGATGAATCGGTCGACGAACGCGCCGTCGGAGGCCAGGCCCGGGTGCATCACCTTGAGGGCGAGCACACGGTCGAGACGGGTGTCCACAGCCCGGTAGACCGTGGCCATACCACCGACGGCGATCCGCGCGTCGACTCGGTAGCGGCCGTCGAGCACGTGCCCGACGAGCGGGTCCTGCAGGGTCGTATCCACGACAGTGCAGTCTACGAGCCATCACCGACAGGTCTGGCCATCCGGAGCGACCCGGCGCACGACTGCAGCCGAACAGTGACAGCGGGGCGGCGGCACGCGGCCGGGGGCACCGTGGACCGGGCGGGGGCAGCCTGCCGGGCCCCGGCGCCGCCATATCAGGCCCTGGAGCGCTGGGACCGGGGCCCGGGACGCCCTGGCTCGGGGGCAGGCCCCGCGCCAGGGACCGGCCCTGGGAGGCCGTGGTTCCAGGCGTGGACGCGGTGGTTTCAGGCGTGGGACGCGGCGGCGATGGCGGCGAGCTCCTCCAGGGCCGTGGTCCACGCCATCCCCGCGTACTCGGCGTGCCGGGCCTTCTCCTCCGCGGAGACATCGAGCCCGCCGATCCCGGTCTCGGCCACGATGACGCGGGTGCCGGGCCCCTCGGGTGTGAGGTTGAACTCGATCAGGGTGGAGTCACCTCGTCCGGGTGGCACATCCGGGTCCTTGGCGAGGCGGAAGCTGAAGCGGAACGGGGCTTCGACCAGCTCGGCCCGCCCGTGGAACTCTCCGTGCTCGTCCCAGCGGAAGCGCAGCGCACCCCCGGGACGCAGATCCATCTCGGCCCCGCCGAAGGCGTACCAGGCCTGGATGTGCTCGTCGGCGGTCAGCACCCGCCATACGCGGTCGGCGGGCGCCGGGACGTACACCTCACGCTCGACGCTGTCGAGGAGCTCTGGGGCCACGGGGACCACCTCCGATTCCACGCTAAGGCCTGTTCCGCCGTACCGGTCCCGGCCGGAGGCCTGCCACGGCCGGCCGGGGCGGGGCAGGCCTCCGACGAGGGCCGACGGGAGGCCGCTTCCCCGGGAGAACGCCGCGTGCGGCGGGCCGTGGCGGACGCGAGCTCTCCCGTTCCGCTACCGGAAGGCGGGGCGCTCGGGATCCAGGGCTGCCAGGCCCTCGGCCGGTGAGGACGCCTCGGCGAAGTGGCGGCGCGGAATGCGGCCCGCCCGGTGGGCCAGCCGTCCCGCCTCGACGGCGTGTCGCATCGCCCCGGCCATCAGCACCGGCTCCTGGGCGCGGGTGACCGCCGAGGCGAGCATCACCGCCGCACAGCCCAGCTCCATCGCCAGGGCCGCGTCCGAGGCGGTGCCCGCCCCGGCGTCGAGGATCACGGGCACGCGCGCGTGCTCGGTGATCAGCTGGAAATTGTGCGGGTTGCGGATGCCCAGACCCGAGCCGATGGGCGACCCCAGCGGCATGATCGCGGCGCAGCCGGCGTCCTCGAGCTTCCGGGCCAGGACGGGGTCGTCATTGGTGTAGGGCAGCACCGTGAAGCCGTCGTCGACCAGGACCTCGGCGGCGTCCAGGAGTTCGACCGGATCGGGCAGCAGGATGCGCTCGTCCGCGACCACCTCCAGCTTGATCCAGTCGGTGCCCAGGGCCTCCCGGGCGAGGCGCGCGGTGAGTACGGCCTCACCCGCGGTGAAGCAGCCGGCGGTGTTCGGCAGGACGCGGATGCCGAGCTTGTCGAGCACGGACAGCACCGAGCCGTGCACGGTCGGGTCGAGGCGTCGCATCGCCACGGTGGTCAGCTCGGTACCGGAGGCGATCAGTGCACGCTCCAGGACGTCGAGGCTCGGGGCGCCGCCCGTTCCCATGATCAACCGGGAGGTGAAGGAGGTACCGCCGATGGTGAGCGGGTCGGTGGCCGTGTCCGCTCCCCGCAGGGGCGCTGTGCCGGTCATCGTTCAGCCTCCCTGGACCGCGGTGAGGACCTCGACGCGGTCGCCGTCGCCGAGCGGGGTGGTGGGCCACTGGCCGCGTGGTACGACGGTCTCGTTGAGTGCGGCGGCGACACCCACGGGTGCGGTGGTCAGACCCGCGACGATCCGGTCCAGAGTGGTCCCCTCGGGGATCTCACGGGGCTCGCCGTTGACGGAGACGGTCATGCGGGCTGCTCCTGCCGTACGGATGCGTCGGAGGCGGGCGTGTTCGTGGAGGCGGGGCCGGAGGCCGGGGCGGGCCCTCCGCCGGGTGAGAAGCGCAGGGGGGTGAACGGGCGTGCCTCCTCGGGGAGTTCGCCGGTGGCCAGGAGTTCGGCCATGGCATCCCCGGTCACCGGGGTGAGCAGCACACCGTTGCGGTGGTGGCCGGTCGCCAGGTGCAGACCGGGCAGCGCGGTCGGCCCGAGCAGCGGCGCGTTGTCGGGCGAACCGGGGCGCAGCCCGGCACGGGTCTCGACGAGCGGGAGTTCGGTGATCCCGGGCACCAGCTCATGGGCGTCACGCAGGAGTTCGTACACCCCGCCCGCGGTGACGGTGGTGTCCCAGCCCAGCTCCTCGCTGGTCGCCCCGAGCACCAGTTCGCCGTTCTCGCGGGGTACGAGATAGACGTGCCCGCCGCGGACCACCGCCCGTACGGTCCGGGAGAGGAACGGCGCGATGCGCCCGGGGACGCGCAGCCGCAGGATCTGGCCCTTGACCGGGCGAACGGGCGGCAGTACGTCGTCGGGGACCCCGGCGAGCCGGCCGCTCCGGCTGCCCCCGGCGAGGACGACCTGTCCAGCGGCGAGTTCCGTGCCGTCGTCGAGGACCGCACCCGCGGCCCGGTCCCGCCGGACCAGGAGCCGCTCGGCCCAGGCGCGGTGCAGGACCACCCCCGCCCGTTCACAGGCCGCGAGGAGGGCCGCCGCGAGCCGGCGGGGGTCGGTCTGGTGGTCGCCGTCGACGCGCAGCCCGCCCCGTACGCACGGAGCGAGCAACGGCTCCAGACGCCGGCACTCGCGCCCCGACAGCCACTGCGAGTCAAGTCCGTACCGGAGTTGGAGCGCATGGAGCTCTCGCAGGTGGGCGCGGTCGTCGGCGTCCAGGGCGACGGCCAGGGTGCCGCAGGCGCGATAGCCGGTGTCCTGGCCGCTCGCCTCCTCCAACTCGGCCGTGAACGCCGGATAGCGGTGAGCGGAGGTGCGGTTGAGACCGAGCAGGGTCTCCTCGCCGTAGTGGAGTTCGGTGACGGCCGCCAGCATTCCCGCGGCGACCTGGGCGGCGCCGCCGCCGGGCGCCGGGTCGGCGATCGCGGTACGCAGCCCGCGCTGCGCCGCCCGCCAGGCCGTGACCAGGCCGATGATGCCGCCCCCGATGACGAGGGCGTCGTAGGTGCGGTGCGCGGTCCCCGCGGAAGCGGTGCTGTCTTCGGGCGCGTGCATGGGCGTCCAGCCCCTCCCTTCGCCGGCATGACCCGGATCAGGTTCGTACGGTCGGAGGCCGCTCAGCCTCCCTCTCAGCCCGGTCCGTCCGGGCTCCCGCGAGTGCTCTACGGTCGTCACCTTAACGTGCCGCACACCCGCCCAGTAAGGACCAGTAAGGAGGGGCCCATGGCCCGGTCGCTGAACGGCCTTGTCCTCGCCCCCGTCACCGACCAGGCACCCGGCCAGGTCGGCACCCGGACCCGGTTCGCCTACCACGAGGCCGGCGGCCGGATCTGGGCGGAGTACTCGGGCGGCGACATCGTCCACGGCCATCTCGTCGGGACGCGCGACGGCGACCGGCTCGACTTCCGCTACGTCCAGCTGGGGCGGGACGGCGCCACCTCCTCCGGCCACTGCGAGAGCACGGTGCTGGAACTGCCCGACGGCCGCATCCGGCTGGAGGAGCGCTGGGAGTGGGAGTCGCGGGAAGGCAGCGGCACCAGTGCGGTCGAGGAGATCCTGCCCTGAAGCGCCCCTGTATTCCCTGGCAGAGCACGCATGATGCTGTGTCAGAAATCTCGCTGCCCGGGTCTGCGGCACCCCCCTGCCACCGTCCTAGAGTGATCGTGTGAGCGAGGACAAGCAGCAGACAGCGCAGCGGGTCGTCATCGTCGGCGCGGGCATGGCGGGCGTGCAGACCGCGGTCGCTCTGCGCGAGCGGGGCTGGAGCGGGGACATCACCCTCCTGGGCGCCGAGCCGCACCAGCCGTACGACCGCCCGCCGCTGTCCAAGGCGGTGCTGCTGGGCAAAGCAGACGGCTCGGCCTTCGACATCGACTTCGCCGCGCTGGACATCGAACTCCTGCTCGGCCGCCAGGTCACATCCCTGCGCCCGGAGGACCACCTCCTGGAGACCGGAGCCGGGCCCGTGCCGTACGACCGGCTCGTCCTCGCCACCGGTGCCGCGCCCATCACGCTGCCCGGCAGTGAGGGCGTTCCCGGCGTACACCTGCTGCGCACCCTCGACGACGCCGAGGCGCTGCGCCCCGTACTGGCGGCGCGACGGGAGGTCGTCGTGGTCGGGGCGGGCTGGATCGGCGCCGAGTTCGCCACCGCCGCACGCGAGGCGGGCTGCGCCGTCACCGTCGTCGAGGCCGCGGACCGCCCCCTCGCGGGGGCCCTCCCCGCCGAGGTCGCCGAGTACATGCGGGCCTGGTACGACGAGAGCGGCGCCCGCCTGGTCACCGGCGCGCGTGTGGCGGCGGTCGAGCCCGGCGCGGTGCTGCTGGAGGACGGCACGCGGCTGCCCGCGGACGCCGTGGTGGTCGGCATCGGCGCGAGGCCCGCCACCGACTGGCTGGCGGGCTCGGGCGTCGAACTGTCCCCGGACGGCTCCGTACGGACCGACGACCGGCTGCGCACCTCCGCGCCGGACGTCTACGCGGTCGGTGACTGCGCCTCCTTCCCGTCCGCCCGGTACGGCGACCGACTGCTCGTCCACCACTGGGACAACGCCCTCCAGGGCCCCCGCACGGTGGCAGCCAACATCGTCGGGGGAGCGGCGGAGGGGCTGGTCTACGACCCGGTGCCCTACTTCTGGTCCGAGCAGTTCGGCCGGTTCGTGCAGTACGCGGGGCACCACGCCGCCGCGGACAGCACGGTGTGGCGGGGTGACCCCACAGGGGCCTCCTGGTCGGTGTGCTGGCTGCGCGACGGTGTCCTGCTCGCGCTGCTGGCGGTCGGCCGGCCGCGCGATCTCGCGCAGGGCCGCAAGCTGATCGAACGCGGAGCCCGGATCGATCCTCGGCGTGCCGCGGATCCCTCGGTGCCGTTGAAATCGGCGGTCCTCTGACACGGCGCGGGGCGGCGGCGCGCCGGAGCCCGTGACCGGACTCCCGCGGGCGCGGGGCGGGGCAGGACCGCTGCCGGACCCCGCTCACAGGGGCGATCGGGACGCCCGGGCCCCGTGCCGCCCCGCCCGGCCACGGCACTGGTCCGGCCGCGCTCGGCTACCGACTGTCAGTCCGAGATGGCAGGCTTGTCCCTGTGACCGAGATTGACACGAAGACCGATGCGCTCGTTCCCGCCTGGCTCACCCTTCCCGACATCGCCGATCGGCTCGGCGTCGAGGTGACCCGTGTCCGGCAGCTGGTCAAGGAAGGCCAGTTGATCGCGGTGCGCCGTGGCGAGAACCGGGTGTTGCAGGTGCCCGCCGATTTCATCGGCGACGGCAAAGTCGTCAAAGGCCTGGCCGGGACGCTGACGCTCCTGAAGGACGACGGCTTCACCGACGAAGAGATGCTGGAGTGGCTCTTCACCCCGGATCCGACCCTGCCCGGCACCCCCGCGCAGGCGCTGCGCGAGAATCGCGGCACGGAAGTGAAGCGCCGCGCCCAGGCGCTCGCCGTCTGAAACTGGACAACCGCCCGGCGTGGTGGAGCGGTG
>NZ_JBQQBW010000089.1:0-28530 GCF_052245415.1 Streptomyces sp. 8N706
CGCCCGGTTACATTCCGAACCCGGAAGCTAAGCCTTTCAGCGCCGATGGTACTGCAGGGGGGACCCTGTGGGAGAGTAGGACGCCGCCGAACAATTGTTGGCCGCAGTCCCCTGGATCGTGAGATCCAGGGGACTGCGGCATTTCTGCGTTCAGGGCTCCGACGGTCCTCCAAAGGCATGTTTTCCCAGTCAGAGACGGCCGGCGGCCTTGAGCGCGAGGTACGCGTCGGCCAGAGAGGGAGCGAGCCCCTTGGGCGTGGCATCCACGACGCTGACGCCGTGCCGGGCGAGACGGTCCGCCGTACGGCGTCGTTCGAACTGAGCCTGCGAACCGGCGGCTGCCTCGTAAACCCCATCCAGGGAGCCACGTGACCGCGCCATCTCCTCGATACGCGGATCGGCGACCGAGGCCAGCAACACCGTATGGCGGTGAGTGAGCTGCGGGAGGACCGGCAGGAGGCCTTCCTCCACCGGGGCGGCATCGAGACTGGTCAGCAGCACGATCAGCGATCGCCTGGGAGCCGTGCGGAGCGCGGTGGCCGCCAGACCACGGGCGTCGGTCTCGACGAGTTCGGGTTCAAGGGTGGCCATGGCGTCGACCAGGGCGGGGAGCAGATCGCCGGCGGTTCGGCCCTGGACGGAGGCCCGAACCCGTCGATCGTAAGCGAGCAGGTCGACGCGGTCTCCAGCACGCGCGGCCAGCGCGGCCAACAGCAGTGCGGCGTCCATGGCGGCATCCAGCCGCGGCACACCACCGACTCGACCCGCGGACGTACGGCCGGTGTCGAGGACGAGCAGGATGTGACGGTCGCGCTCCGGCCGCCAGGTGCGCACGGCGACGGTGGACTGGCGAGCAGTGGCCCGCCAGTCGATGGAACGGGTGTCGTCACCGGGCACGTAGTCGCGGAGACTGTCGAACTCGGTGCCTTCGCCGCGCGTCAGGACGCTGGTGCGGCCGTCGAGCTCACGGAGGCGGGCGAGCTTGGCGGGCAAGTGCTTACGGCTGGTGAACGGCGGCAGAACACGCACGGCCCACGGGACCTGATGGTGGCCCTGCCGAGCCGCGAGGCCCAGCGGGCCGTACGACCGGACGGTCACGCGGGCCGCTCGGCGATCACCGCGTCGGCTGGGCCGGAGAACGGTGGTGAGGCGGCTTCGCTCACCGGGCGGGATGCGCAGGCGGTGGCGGGAAGCCGCCGCACTGACGTCGGACGGCCAGCTGCTGGGAGGCCAGGCGTCACGCAGCAGGGCGCGCAGGGGTCGGCCTGACGGATTGGTGATCGTGAGGTGCACGCATGCCTGTTCGGCAAGCCGAACAGATGTATCACCGGATCGGGTGAACTGGAGCCTGCGCACTGGCGCGGCGAGTGCGAGGTCGCACAGAATTGCCAGTGCCAGGGGGACGTTGACAGCGAGGATGCCGGTCCAGTCGGGGAGCAGAAGACCGGTGAGAAGAGCGCCGACGGCGGCGATCAGGGCGGTGCGTCCGGTGAGGGCCAAGGGGGTCCACTCCCGTCGGTTCAGCGGGGGACGGGGACGTTGGCGAGGACCGCCTCGATGACGGAATCGGCGGTGACGCCTTCCATCTCGGCTTCCGGGCGGAGCTGGATCCGGTGTCGGAGTGTGGGCAGCGCGAGCGCCTTCACATCGTCGGGGGTCACGTAGCCACGGCCGGTGAGCCAGGCCCAGGCGCGTGAGGTGGCCAGGAGGGCCGTGGACCCGCGGGGGGACACGCCCAGGGAAAGCGAGGGGGATTCGCGCGTGGCACGGCAGATATCGACGACATAACCGGCGATCTCGGGCGACAGGGTGGTTTTCGCGACGGCGGCACGGGCCGCTGCCAGATCCGCGGGTCCCGCCGCCGGTCGCAGACCGGCGGCTTCCAGGTCACGGGGATTGAAGCCCTCCGCATGACGGGTGAGCACATCGATCTCGTCCTGCCGGGATGGGAGCGGCACGGTCAGCTTGAGCAGGAATCGGTCGAGCTGGGCTTCGGGAAGGGGGTAGGTGCCCTCGTACTCGACCGGGTTCTGGGTGGCCGCGACGAGGAAGGGGTCCGGGAGCATGCGGGGAGTCCCGTCCACCGAGACCTGGCGCTCCTCCATAGCTTCGAGGAGGGACGCCTGGGTCTTGGGGGGCGTCCGGTTGATCTCATCGGCGAGCAGCAGATTGGTGAAGACCGGGCCGGGCTGGAAGGAGAACTCGGCGGTGCGTGCGTCATAGATCAGGGAGCCCGTGACATCGCTGGGCATGAGATCGGGCGTGAATTGGACGCGTTTGGTGTCGAGTTCGAGTGAGGCGGCAAGGGCGCGTACGAGCAGTGTCTTCGCCACTCCCGGGACACCTTCCAGCAGGACGTGGCCGCGACACAGGAGGGCGACGACCAGACCGGTGACGGCAGGGTCCTGGCCGACCACGGCCTTGGCGATCTCGGTTCTCACGGCCTCGAGAGAGGTTCGGGCGCTGTCGGCGGTCGGGACGCTCACTGAGCGGTGCCTTTCAGTCGGGGCGAGGTCGGTAGGGCGAGGTTGCCGGGACGATCCCGGCGGTGCCCGTCGGAGGGAGGTCGGTCGGGGGCGATGTCGGGTGGGGAGTGCTGCGGAGTTCGAGGGGTCATGCCTGCTCGCCCGGGGGTGACGGGACGTCAGGGGGCGACGCGGAGTCCGGGTGCGGCGCGGCTCCGGAGGCGACGCGCCTTACCAGATCGTCGAGTTCATCGGCGAGACGGACGAGCGACCGGTCGTCCCCCGGGGGCGGACCGAAGAGCAGGGCCCTGACGGCGGGTGTCGCGTCCCGCAGTCGGCCGCCGACCGCGGGGGGCAGCGCCTCGGGGCTGTGCGCTTGGGCGGCCGGTACGCCCACGAGCGGGGCGAGCCGTACACGAGCGGCGGAGCGGAGGGCCTCGGCTGCCCGGCCGCGGGCGTTGGCCTGGCGATAGAGCCGGGCGCGTCCTTCGGTGGCTTCCGATGCGGGGACGACGACGGGCAGCGGTTCGGTGACGAGGGGGCCCAGTCGGCGAGCCCGCCACAGGGCGGCGAGCGCTGCCGCGATGGCGAGTTGGAGCAGGGCCCAGTTCCAGCCCGGGGGGACGAGGTCGAAGAAACTGCGGTCGCCGCCGTCGGTGGCCGCGCTGTCTCCGAGTGTGGGGAGGTACCAGACGAGATGCGGACGGGATCCGAGGAGTTGGAGGGCGAGCGAGGCATTGCCCCGCTGGGCCAGGCGGTCGTTGAAGAGGATGTCGGGGGAGCCGAGCAGGAGAGTGTCGGTGCCGTTCGTGCCCGGGAGCCGGAGCAGGGTCGGCAAGCCTCCGCTCAGATAGCAGGCGTCCGCGCCGGGGGCCGAGGAGTCGTAGCGGAGACCGCCCAGTTCGGCGTCGCCCGCTCGGTCCGCGGCTGGGAGGGAGCAATCCGGCGGGCGGACCGTCACATCGGTGGGGGCGGCCGTCCGTACGCCCGGTGCGAAGGTTTCGGCCGAGGTCTTGCCCGGTGCCAGGAGGACCGTGCGGCCGGCGGAACCTGCCAGGGCGTTGTGCAGCGTGCCGCGCTGACGGGACGTGAGGCGGTCAGGGTCGGTGACCAGGACCGTCGTGTCCGGGCCGGCCGCGGACGCGGCGGCTTCGGTGGTGGTGACGACGCGAGTGGTGACGCCCCGGTCGGCGAGCAGCTCGGCTACGGCGCGGCTGCCGAAGCGTTCCGAGGAACGGGGGTCGAGACGGCCGTGCTGCTCGCCGGAGCGAAGAGCGGCGAGTACCACCCCGGCGATGACAAGGATGCCCAGGGCGATCAGCAGACCGCGGGAGCGCGTCCACAGCTGTCGGGCAGTGGGCGACACCGAGGTGGCAGGGGCTGTCCCGGAGGTGGGGGACGCCGAGGTGTCGGGGGCGGCGGTCCGGGTCATCCCGGGCCTCCGGCGGAGGCACTGAGCCGGGGCCTACTGCGCCGCAGATCGAGGTCCAGGTCGCGCAGGCGGGCGTATGTGTCCGCGGTGGCGTGGCGGCCGCCGTAGGTGACGTCGTCGAAGTCGCGGGCCGCGGCGTGCAGACGGCCGGCATGGTCGGGCAGCGAACGGCCCGCCTCGGTGGCTGCTTCGTCGGCGGTCCTCCCGGGGCGCGGATCGAGGAGAGCCCGCTCCTCCAGGGACCGGACGACGGCCCGCATGATCTCCCGGACAGCTTGGTCCCACGCGTGGTCGGCCGCGTGGCGTTCGGCGGCGGCGCGGTGTTCGGCCGAGCTGCGGGGGCGGGCGTCGAAGAGGCCGACGGCGCTGGTGGGTGTGCGGCGCAGTGCGCCCAGTCGCAGTCTCAGTGCGACGACGAGGAGGACGATCGCGATGGCGATGACGACGAGGCCGAGGGTGCCGCCGGGGGTGGCGCCGGAGGCGGCGGTGAGGAGGTCGTCGATCCGCTCCCAGAACCAGTCGAGGGCCCGCTGGAACAGCCCTGGATCGTGTTCGTGGTACATCGGCTCGGAGAGCTCGCGTTCCGCCGCCTCCCGGGCGGGCACACGCGGGACTTTCACCGGTACCTCGTCGTCGCCGCGCGCCAGGAGATGCGCCACCGCGGTCGTGCCCCCCGTCGCGATCACCGCATCAGCTTCCTGGTGTCGACGTGTGGGGCTGTGGGATCCCGGACTGCTGGGCGCCGGGCTCGGCCGCCGCCGCGGCCCGGACGAGCTCCAGGTCGAGCGCCTCCCGGCGGATCCGCTGGTCCATGTAGAGGAGGGCCGTGACCCCGGCGCTGATGGGGAAGGTGATGGTCGAGCTGATCACCGCGCCGATGCCCACGACGATCAGGAAGGTCCAGCTGGTCGCGACGCTCTCGCCGGAGAGCCAGTCCATGGCGCCGTCGCCGCCGACGATCATGGCGACGATGCTGGTGGGGATCTCGATGACGGCCCCGACAAAGAAGATCAGGACCACCGTCAACAGCTGGATGCCGAAGATCCGCCACCAGGCGCCCCGTACGAGCTTCGCGGAGCGGCGCAGGGAGGCGATCACGCCTTGCTTCTCGAGCATCAGCGCGGGGGCGGCGAGGCTGTAGCGGATCCAGAGCCAGACCGAGGTGATCAGTGCGGCGACGCCACCGACGACGATCAGTGCCGCTCCGGCGGTGGGGACCCCGGTCGCGGACAGGATGATGCCGGGTGCCAGTACCGCGGCTGCGACGGCCGCGATGAGCAGCGGCAGCAGGAAGAGGAGGCCGAAGAGCCGGGGCAGCTGCGACCGGGCGCCGCGCCAGGCTTCGGCGGTCGACACCGACCGCCCGAGCACGGCACGGCTGACGACCATGGTCAGCAAGGCGGTGGCGATGATGGTGCCGAGCATGCCGATCAGCCAGGTCACGCCGCTGCTGCCGAGGGTGCCGCCGAGGGCGTCCATGGTCTCGTCGAAGGTCGGGTTCGGGTTGTTCTCCAGCCCCTGGAGGCTGCCCGACTCCCGGAACCAGATGCCGGTCGCGAGGGTCCCCGCCGTCTGGGTGAGGACCGCGACGACGAGGGAGATCCCCAGGACGGTCCGCCAGTGTGCCCGCATGGTGGAGACCGCGCCGTCGAGGATCTCGCCGACCCCGAGGGGGCGCAGCGGGATGATGCCGGGCTTGGCCGCCGGGGGCTGGGCCCAGCCGGATCCCCATCCGCCCTGGTGGCCCCATCCGCCCTGGCCTCCTCCGGGGTGGCCACCGCCCGGGCCGCCGCTCTGGCCGGGGCCGGCGCCGGTGGGCGCGGCCCACTGGCCGGCGGGCGGCTGCTGCTTGGACCAGTTCACCGGTGGTGCGGGGCGGTCCTCGGGCGGGGACTGCCCGGGTTCGTCCCGCCGGTCCCCGGAGTCGCCTCGCCCCGGCTCGCCGGAGGGGGCGGATCCGGGCGAAGCCCAGCCCGGAGAGTCGTTCATCATCGCTCCTTCACGGTGCCCGTCCGCGGTCTCGACTGGGCTCCGACGGCAGGGGGACACCCCCTGGGAAAGCACAGCAACGGCCGGTTCGCTGCCATCGTGCCACGGCGCATCCGCGTTCGTACCGTGGCCTGTACCCCGGCCGCACCTTCAAATACCCCCGCCGGACGGGGCAGACTGGGCGGATGGCTGATCAGGACGCGGTACCTCCGGTGGTCGCGGCACCACCCGCCCTCCCCTCGTTGCGCTGGGCCGAGCCGCCGGAGGGGCCCGTGCTGGTGCTCCTCGACCAGACGCGGCTCCCCGCGGAGGAGGTGGAGCTCGTCTGCACCGATGTGCCTGCGCTGGTGCAGGCGATCCGTACGCTCGCCGTTCGCGGCGCACCACTGCTGGGGATCGCGGGTGCGTACGGTGTCGCGCTCGCCGCCGTACGGGGCTACGACGTGGAGGAGGCGGCTGAGCTGCTGGCGCACGCCCGTCCGACGGCCGTCAACCTCGGGTACGGGGTGCGGCGGGCCGCCGGGGCGTACCGCCGTGCTGTCGAGAACGGCGGGGACCAGGAGCGGGGCGCCGCCGCGGCGCTGGCCGAGGCGCGGGCGCTGCACCAGGAGGACGCCGAGGCGAGCGCACGTATGGCCGAGCACGGGCTGGCGTTGCTCGCGGAGCTGCTGCCGGGCGGTGGTCATCGGATTCTCACCCACTGCAACACCGGTGCCCTGGTGTCGGGTGGTGAGGGTACGGCGTTCGCGGTGGCCCGCGCCGCGCACCGGGCGGGTGAGCTGCGGCGGTTGTGGGTCGACGAGACGCGTCCGCTGCTGCAGGGTGCCCGTCTCACCGCCTATGAGGCGGCGCGCAGCGGCATGGCGTACACGCTGCTCTCGGACAACGCGGCGGGTTCGCTGCTGGCCGCGGGGGAGGTGGACGCGGTGCTGATAGGGGCGGACCGGATCGCGGCCGACGGCTCGGTGGCCAACAAGGTGGGCAGCTATCCGCTCGCGGTGCTGGCGCGCTATCACCATGTGCCGTTCATTGTGGTCGCTCCGACGACGACGGTGGATCCGCAGACCCCGGACGGGGCGTCGATCGAGGTGGAGCAGCGGCCCGGCCATGAAGTGACGGAGCTCACAGCGCCGTACGTTCCGGTGGCGGGTGCCGAGCCCGGGAGCGGGATACCGGTGGCGCCGCTGGGCACGCAGGCGTACAACCCCGCTTTCGACGTCACTCCACCGGAGTTGGTGACCGCGATCGTCACAGAGGACGGGGTGGTTTCGCCGGTCACAGAGGCGGGGCTCGCCGAGTTGTGCGCCGGGTCACGCCGGGTAACGATTAGCTAATGGGATGATGTCGATTATGAAGGGACGCGTCCTGGTCGTCGACGACGACACCGCACTGGCAGAGATGCTCGGCATCGTGCTGCGCGGCGAAGGCTTTGAACCGTCGTTCGTGTCGGACGGTGACAAGGCTCTCGCCGCTTTCCGCGAAACCAAACCGGATCTGGTGCTTCTCGATCTGATGCTGCCCGGCAGGGACGGCATCGAGGTCTGCCGCCTCATCCGGGCGGAGTCCGGAGTGCCGATCGTCATGCTGACCGCGAAGAGTGACACGGTCGATGTGGTGGTCGGGCTCGAGTCCGGCGCGGACGATTACATCGTCAAGCCGTTCAAGCCGAAGGAGTTGGTCGCACGGATCCGGGCGAGGCTGCGGCGTTCCGAGGAGCCTGCCCCCGAGCAGCTCGCGATCGGCGACCTGGTCATCGATGTCGCCGGTCACTCGGTGAAGAGGGAAGGACAGTCCATCGCGCTGACGCCGCTGGAGTTCGACCTGCTGGTTGCGCTGGCCCGTAAGCCCTGGCAGGTCTTCACACGTGAGGTGCTGCTGGAGCAGGTCTGGGGCTACCGGCACGCGGCCGATACGCGGCTGGTGAACGTGCATGTGCAGCGGCTGCGTTCGAAGGTCGAAAGGGACCCGGAGCGGCCGGAGATCGTGGTGACCGTGCGCGGTGTGGGCTACAAGGCCGGGCCGGGCTGACATGTCCGGGAACGGTGCCGCTCCGGAGTCCGGAGTTCCGGGGGCAGGGTCCCCGGAGGGCCTGCGTGAGGGGCGGCCCGTCCACCCGGTCGGGAGGATTTCTCTGGTCGACCGCTTCTGGCAGGGCGGCAATCTGCTGCAGGACGGCGCGCCGGGGGGCCCGGTGCACCCCGTGCTGCGCCTGCTGGTCCGCTGGGTGCGCAGGCCGCTGCTGCCGGCGGTGCGGCTGTGGCGGCGCAACATTCAGCTGCGGGTCGTCGCGACGACCCTGCTGATGTCGCTCGGTGTCGTACTGCTGTTGGGCGTCGTCGTCATCGGCCAGGTCCGCAACGGCCTGCAGGACGCCAAGCAGGGGGCTGCCCAGAGCCAGGCCGCGGGCGGGTTCAATGTGGCCCGGGAGAAGGCGGACACGGACGCCCGCGGCCAGAACGGCGGGCCGGTCGGCAGTCGTGGACCGCAGAATTCCAGCGAGTGGCTGACCGATCTCGTACAGCAGCTCGGCAGCGGTGGGCAGGGCGTGTACACCGTGATGGCGCTCAGCTCCGACACCGAGCAGCACTTCGTGGACGACAGCCGCGGGACCCGCGCGCCCCGAGCGTCGGGGGTCGTCGACCCGGAGCGGAGCGTGCCGGCGGAGCTGCGGAAGTCCCTGGACGCGGAGCCCGGCACGTATGAGCAGCCCACCCGGCTCTTCCGCGGGGCCGGGGACGACGGCGAGCCGGCGCTGGCCATCGGCAAGCAGCTGAGCGATGTCAACGGCCACCCGTACCAGCTGTACTACCTCTTCCCGTTCACCCAGGAGGAGAAGTCGCTGAGCCTGGTGAAGGGGACGCTGGCCACGGCCGGGGTCTTCGTGGTGGTGCTGCTCGGCGCGATCGCCTGGCTGGTGGTGCGGCAGGTCGTCACCCCCGTACGGATGGCCGCGGGAATCTCCGAGCGGCTGGCCGCGGGCCGGTTGCAGGAGCGGATGAAGGTCACCGGTGAGGACGACATCGCCCGGCTCGGCGAGGCCTTCAACAAGATGGCGCAGAACCTCCAGATCAAGATCCAGCAGCTGGAGGAGTTGTCGCGGATGCAGCGGCGCTTCGTCTCGGACGTCTCGCACGAGCTGCGCACCCCGCTGACGACGGTACGGATGGCGGCCGATGTGATCCATGAGGCGCGGGAGGACTTCGACCCGGCGACCGCCCGGTCGGCGGAGCTGCTGCGCGGCCAGCTCGACCGCTTCGAGTCGCTGCTCTCCGATCTGCTGGAGATCAGCCGGTTCGACGCGGGCGCGGCCGCTCTGGAGGCCGATCCGATCGACTTGCGGGACATCGTCGCACGGGTGATCGAGGGCGCCGAGCCGCTGGCCGAGCGGAAGGGCGGCCGGATCCTGGTGTGCGGCGGGGACCAGCCGGTGATCGTCGAGGCGGATGCGCGCCGTGTGGAGCGGGTGCTGCGCAACCTCGTGGCCAACGCGGTGGAGCACGGCGAGGGCCGGGATGTCGTGGTGCGGCTGGCCACGGCCGGCGGGGCCGTGGCGGTGGCGGTGCGGGACTACGGCGTCGGACTCAAGCCCGGCGAGGCGACGCGGGTGTTCAACCGCTTCTGGCGGGCGGACCCGGCACGCGCGCGTACCACCGGTGGTACGGGTCTGGGCCTGTCCATCGCGGTGGAGGACGCACGGCTGCACGGCGGCTGGCTGCAGGCGTGGGGCGAGCCGGGCGGCGGCTCGCAGTTCCGGCTGACGCTGCCCCGTACGGCGGGCGAGGTCCTGCGCGGCTCTCCGATCCCGCTGGAGCCGGAGGACTCGCGGCGGAACCGCGGGCTGAACGACGCGGGTCTGCCGAACGCAGGGCCGCCGCGGATATCCTCCGTTCCTCCTCAGCCGCGGATGTCGCCGCCCTCCGCCGGTCCGGCGGCACTGCCCGGCAGCGGGGCGCGGGTCGTGCCCCGGGGAGGGGGCGCGCGTGACAGTGCCGCGCGCCCAGCCGGTGCGCAGCGCGCCAGTGAGCAGGCCGGTCGGGACCCTCAGAACGGCCGGAGCGGCCAGGACAACCGGGACGCCTGGAGCGGCGGCCAGACCGGCCGGGACAGCCAGAACACTCAGTACAACCGGGAACCGGAGCGGGAGGGCGGGCCGCGTGGCCTCTGACCGGCACACCAAGCGTCGATGGAGTCCGCTGCGGGCTTCCGCGCTGCTCGCCTGCGGTGCCGTACTGGCGTCGGGCTGCGCCTCGATGCCGGACAGCGGGGAAGTGCACCGGGTCGATGCCTCGCAGCGCGCCGACGCCGATGCGCAGGTGCGGGTGTTCGGGGTGCCGCCGCGGGCGGGCGAACAGCCGAACGACATCGTCAAGGGCTTCCTGGAGGCGACGACCAGCGACGAGGCGGACTTCAAGACGGCACGCCTCTACCTCACCAAGGAGGCGTCCAGAAGCTGGAAGCCCTTCTCGAAGACCACCGTGCTCGAGGACGGGCCGGTCCCGCGTACGGACCGCCCCGCCGGAGAGCGGCTCGACAGGAGCGCCACGGCCGAGCTGAGCGGCAAGCAGATCGCCACGGTCGACCGGAAGCAGGCGTACAAGCCGGGCGAGGGCACGTACACGACGACGGTCCACCTGACGAAGGTCGGCAAGGAGTGGCGGATCGACGCCCCGCCGGAGGGCCTGGTGCTGGGCGAGTCCGACTTCGAGCGCATTTACCGGTCGGTCAACAAGTACTACTTCGCGGAGACCGGGGGGGACGAAAAGGCGCCGGGGGCGCAGAAGGAGGTGCTGGTCGCCGATCCGGTGTATCTGCGCCGTCGGATAGACCCGCTCACCTCCACCGTGAAGGCGTTGCTGAAGGGGCCGACCAACTGGCTGGACCGGGTGGTCGGCACGCAGTTCCCCCGCGGTACGGAGGTGGTGGACGACACCCTCTCCCTGGACGACTCGAACGGTCTGCGCGTCCGGCTGAACGACCGCGGGGCGACGGTGGGCCCGCGGCAGTGCGACCGGATGGCCGCACAGCTGCTGTACACCGTGCAGGACCAGGCCTCGGCGAAGATCAGCAGGGTGGAGCTGGCGCGCGGCGACGGCAGCGAGCTGTGTGTGCTCAACCCGGGCGAGGCGGCCGCCTACGCACCGGCGGGTCTGAAGAACCACACCGAGCACCAGTACTTCATCGATGCCGAGCACCGGCTGGCGAGCCTGTCCGACGGCAGCGATGAGCCGAGCCGGGTGGAAGGGCCGTTCGGGGACGGCTCGGTGGAGCTGAGCTCGGTCGGGGTGGACCGCAGTGAGCGCTTCGCGGCGGGGGTCTCGCTGGACCGCCGGTCGCTGTATGTGGCCCCGATGAGCTCCGGAGCTGAGCGGGGCGATGCGAAGCTGCACTCCACGGCCGACAGCGAGAAGGACGCCTTGACGGCGCCCAGCTGGGACGGGAACGGCAATCTGTGGATCGCTGACCGGGATCCGGACGGGCAGCGGCTGCTGCGGCTCTCCGCCGGCTCGGGCAAGCCGCAGGAGGTCGTGGTGCCCGCGCTGGGCAAGGGGCGGATCGAAGGTCTGCGGGTGTCCTCCGACGGGGTGCGGCTCGCGCTGCTGGTGACGCGGAACGGGCATACGTCGCTGGAGCTGGGGCGCGTCGAGCGGTCTGCCAGGGACCCCGGGAAGCCCCAGCTGTCGGTGAACGATCTGCTGTCGGTGGCGCCGCAGCTGGAGCATGTGAAGGCCGCGTCCTGGGCGGGCAGCAGTCGGCTGGTCGTCGTCGGGACGGAGGCCGGAGGGGTGCAGCAGCTCCAGTACGTGGAGACCGACGGATCGTCGTCGAACACGCCGACGCTGCCGGGCATCAACGGGGTGCGGGCGGTCGCGGCATCGGAGGACGAGAACAAGCCGCTGATCGCCCACTCCAGTGACGGAATCGTCCGGCTGCCGCTCGACGCCAATTGGAAACTGGTGACCGAGAAGGGCGCGGCGCCGGTCTATCCCGGCTGAGAGGGCGTTCCCGGCGGGCCGCGCGTACGTCGCTCCCGACCGCACAGGACACACAGGCGACGCTGTCCGCGCTCGCGTCGGCGCTCGTGTTCCCGGCCACGTCCGCGTCCGCCCGGCCATGATTCCCGGGCGTTGTCCACAGGGCTGGTGAGGGTCGTACGGCCCAGGCACAGTGGGTGGCGTGCGAGCGCAGGGGTTGTCATACGGGGTACGCGGGAGTGCCGGGGCGGAGGCGGAGCCGTGCGGGGGTGGTGGCAGGAGATCTCGGGCCTGGTGATGCCGGTCGGTTGCGCGGGCTGCGGCCTCCCGCGGGCCGCGCTGTGCGGACGCTGTCGTACGGCGCTGGGCGGGGCAAGGCCGCGGAGGGTGCGGCCGACTCCGTTGCCGGCGGTGCTGCCGCCGGTCCACGCCGTGGCGCCGTACGCGGACGAGGTGCGGGCTGTGCTGCTCGCTCACAAGGAGAGGGGCGCCCTCGGGCTGGCCCGCCCGCTGGGCGAGGCACTCGCGGGGGCGGTGCGGGCGTGCGCGGTGCGGGCGTGCGCGGTGCGGGCGGCGTGCGCGGGCCCCGGTCCGCTGGTGATCGTCCCGGTGCCGTCGGCGCGGCGGGCGGTGGCCGCGCGCGGTCATGATCCGACCCGTCGTATCGCCTTCGCCGCGGCGGTCCGGCTGCGGCGGGAGGGCCGTCCCGCGCGGGTGGCTCCGGTCCTGCGGCAGTCGCGCGCCGTGGCCGATCAGGCAGGGCTGACCGCCCGGCAGCGGCACGGCAATCTCGCCGGGGCCCTGGCGGTCGCGGAGGGCGGTGACAGGCTGCTGAGCACCGCTCCTGTGGTGCTGGTGGACGATCTCATGACGACCGGGGCGACGCTGGTCGCGGCAGCCGAAGCAGTCGGCGCGACGGGCGTACGGGTGACCGCCGCAGCGGTGATCGCAGCGCCGCTGACGGCCTTCTGAGTCCCTTCGTGCACCGGCTTCCCGCGGATTCCATCCGGCTTCCATCGGCCTCCACCGGCCTTCGCGCCCTCGGTGCCATCGGTTTCCGGCGGTCAGCAGCGGACCGGGCGGCCCGGCCGGGGGCGCGGAGGATCTGCCCGCGCACCGCTGTGAACTGCGGTGGAACTACGGGGGAACGTGCGTCGTTGCACGGGGTAGGAGCGGATTGCTTCCAGAACCGAGGTACGCGCCGGTAGGGGGTGCCGACATTCGTCCCGGAGAGCTATGTTCGGTGTGAGGAATGGCGGAGGCTATGCCTTTTATGTCGGACAAGCGTGCTTCATTTATCGGATGAGTGTGCTTCGGGACTTTTCCGCCGTCCCCGAACTCGGTGGGGTGGAAACCCTGTCGACTGGGGAGAAGGAGGTGAAAGTCGCAACGCCGCGACTCCGGACGACGCCCCGGCCTCGTGGCGGTGCGGCAGACGCAGCGCCGACGGGGTGCGCCCGTGGAGGGCGACCCGCCGGCCCCAGGCAAGAGGGATGCGCTCCGCATTGCTGCGGAGCGGTCCGGGAACGGAGTTCTGCGTGGACATCGTCGTCAAGGGCCGCAAGACCGAGGTGCCCGAGCGCTTCCGTAAGCACGTGGCCGAGAAGCTGAAGCTGGAGAAGATCCAGAAGCTCGACGGCAAGGTGATCAGCCTCGACGTCGAGGTGTCCAAGGAACACAATCCCCGTCAGGCCGACCGCGCCGACCGCGTGGAGATCACACTGGTCTCCCGCGGCCCCGTGATCCGGGCGGAGGCGTCGGCCGGCGACCCGTACGCCGCACTCGACGCGGCGACGAACCGGCTGGAAGCCCAGTTGCGCAAGCAGGCCGACAAGCGCCGCGTACACCGTGGCGGCAGCCGTACGCCGACGAGTGTCGCAGCCGCCACCGCACCGCTCGCCGCACACCTCAACGGCGAAAACCTCAGCGAGACCGTGGAGGAGAGCGTGCCCACCACGAAGATGGGCTCACTGGAAGTCCAGGGCGAAGGCCCGCTGGTTGTCCGCGAGAAGACCCACGCCGCGGCTCCGATGAGTCTTGACCAGGCGCTCTACGAGATGGAGCTGGTCGGACACGACTTCTACCTGTTCATCGACTCCGACACCAAGCAGCCCAGCGTGGTCTACCGTCGCCACGCCTATGACTACGGCGTCATCCATCTGGAGTCGGACCCCCTGGTCGCGGAGGCCCCGCGCGGTGCCGGCGGAGCCCTCGGAGGCTGACCGCAGTCCGCAGCACAACCACCATCCGGTGCCCCCGGAAGCGCCTGTGCGCCCCCGGGGGCACCATTGTGCGACCACGGGAGCGACCCTCCGGCGCCCGGGCATGAAATCATGGCGACCGCAGTCAACCCGTGTTCCATGGAACGCGGTTGGCGGGGCACGCAATCAAGGCCTCGGCCTTGAGGGGGAGGAACCATGGCGGACAGCATCGGGCCCGGCTCCGACGAGGACGACCAGGAAGTCGTCGGGGCCGGTGCGGACACGGAAGGGCGACGCGACGAGCCCATCCGGGTCCTCGTGGTGGACGACCACGCCCTCTTCCGTCGCGGGCTGGAGATCGTCCTCGCCCAGGAGGAGGACATCCAGGTCGTGGGGGAGGCCGGGGACGGCGCGGAGGCGGTGGACAAGGCCGCCGACCTGCTGCCCGACATCGTGCTGATGGACGTACGGATGCCCAAGCGCGGCGGAATCGAGGCCTGTACCTCCATCAAGGAGGTGGCCCCCAGCGCGAAGATCATCATGCTGACGATCAGCGATGAGGAGGCAGACCTCTACGACGCGATCAAGGCCGGTGCCACCGGGTACCTGCTCAAGGAGATCTCCACCGACGAGGTGGCCACCGCCATCCGCGCGGTCGCCGACGGCCAGTCGCAGATCAGCCCGTCGATGGCGTCCAAACTGCTCACCGAGTTCAAATCGATGATCCAGCGCACCGACGAGCGCCGGCTGGTGCCCGCACCCCGGCTCACCGACCGTGAGCTGGAGGTTCTCAAGCTCGTGGCCACGGGCATGAACAACCGCGATATCGCCAAGGAGCTCTTCATCAGCGAGAACACGGTGAAGAACCACGTCCGCAACATCCTGGAGAAGCTGCAGCTGCACTCCCGGATGGAGGCGGTGGTCTACGCGATGCGGGAAAAGATCCTCGAGATCAGGTAGCGAGGGCCCCGGCCAGCGGAGCGGCGAGCTCCGGCGGTGCGACCCGCTCGATGCGCACCGTGTCGCAGCCCACCCACGCGGCCGCCTCCAGCAGCGCCTCAGCCATGGGGCGTACGGCCTTGGGCCCCTCCAGCGACAGCTGCCGCGCCACCAGCACCGTCCCCTCCCGCGCGGGGTCCACCCGGCCCAGCAGCCTGCCGCCGGAGAGCAGCGGCATCGCGAAGTAGCCGTGCACCCGCTTCGGCTTCGGGACATAGGCCTCCAGCCGGTGGGTGAAGCCGAAGATCCGTTCCGTACGCCGCCGGTCCCAGATCAGCGAGTCGAACGGGGAGAGCAGGGTTGTACGGTGCCGCGGCCGCTTCACCGACGCTGCGTCCGCCAGTACCGCCGGATCCGCCCATGCTTCCCCCGCCGTCCTTCCGGCGGTCCGCCGCGGACCGCCGCTCCCGCCCCGGCTCGCCGGCTTTCCCCATCCCTCCACGACCACCGGCACCAACCCGGAGTCGGCAATCACGGCGTCCACCTGTTCGCCCTTGAGCCGGTGGTAGTCCGCGAGGTCCCTCCGGGTGGCGACTCCCATCGCCGCCCCCGCCTGGGCGACCAGCCGGCGGGTGCATTCGAGATCGTCCAGATCGTCATGGAGCAGCCGGTCGGGGACGGCACGCTCCGCCAGGTCGTAGACCCGCTTCCAGCCGCGCCGCTCGGTGCAGACCACCTCACCGGTGTCCAGCAGCCACTCCACGGCGATCTTCGTCTCGGACCAGTCGTACCAGGGGCCGCCGTTCTTGGCGCCGCCCAGTTCCGAGGCCGTCAGCGGACCGTCGGCCTTCAAGCGGTCGCGCACCGCGGCGCACGAGCTCCCGGAATCCTCCATCACATGCCAGCGGTGGCCCTTGGCGCGGCAGGCCCGGCGGCGGAAGGCGAAGTGCGGCCACTCCTCGATCGGCAGGATGCAGGCCGCGTGCGACCAGTACTCGAAGGAATGCGTATCGGTCCAGTACGCCGCCTCGACCGCCGGGCGGCCCACCGCGCCGAGCCGCGCGTACGGCACGAGCTCGTGCGACCGCGCCAGCACCGAGATCGTGTCCAGCTGTATCGCACCCAGATGGCGCAGCACTCCCCGCACACCGGCCCGCCGGTCCGGTGCGCCCAGCAGCCCCTGGGCACGCAGGGCGATACGCCGTGCCTCGTCGGCGGACAGTGCGGTGCTCGGCCTCGGCAGCGTGGTCATGAGCCGCACCCTAGAGGCCGGCACTGACAACAGCGCCGCGGCGGCGGATCTCCGCAGCCGACGGCCTTGCGGCGTTCCGGGGCTCCCGGCCGGTCGGGAGCCGGCGTGGCCACGGCCGCAGCGGCGCTGAGGGTGCGCTGACGGGCGTGGCGGTGCGGCGTGCGCGGGCGCGCATGGGTGGCCACGGGCGCGTGCAGGGCCGGCCGGGCGGGGAGTCGCGCAGGGAGTCGGATGCCGCGTCCGTCCCCACCTGTGCTGCGGCGTGTCGTGTGGCCGGACCCGTCCCACGACGGCGGGCACAGGGCGGGACGGACTCCTCCGCGGGGCACGTTCCGGCCCGCCCGCTCGTTCTTCGTACGGGTGACACCGGTCCTTCGGGATGACGGACCTCCCGAGGCGGCGGGGTCCTGTCTTACGATGGCCGTTGCGGCGGGGCCTGACCCTGCTGTGCCCGCGCACCTCCCCGGCCTCAGGCCGGGGCACCCCCAGTGCCAGGCCCGACCGGCAAGGAGACCAACCTACGTGTCCGTCTTCAACAAGCTCATGCGTGCAGGCGAAGGCAAGATCCTGCGCAAGCTGCACCGCATCGCGGGCCAGGTCAACTCCATCGAAGAGGACTTCGTCAACCTCTCCGACGCCGAGCTGAGGGCACTCACCGACGAGTACAAGCAGCGGTACGCCGACGGTGAGAGCCTGGATGACCTGCTCCCCGAGGCGTTCGCGACCGTCCGTGAGGCCGCAAAGCGTGTGCTCGGCCAGCGCCACTACGACGTCCAGCTGATGGGCGGCGCGGCGCTTCACATGGGCTACGTCGCCGAGATGCGCACCGGTGAGGGCAAGACCCTCGTAGGCACCCTCCCCGCCTACCTCAACGCGCTGTCCGGCGACGGCGTACATCTGATCACGGTGAACGACTACCTCGCCGAGCGCGACTCGGAGTGGATGGGCCGGGTGCACAAGTTCCTGGGCCTGGAGGTCGGCTGCATTCTGGCCAACATGACCCCGGCCCAGCGCCGTGAGCAGTACGCCTGCGACGTCACCTACGGCACCAACAACGAGTTCGGCTTCGACTACCTCCGCGACAACATGGCGTGGTCGAAGGACGAACTGGTCCAGCGCGGCCACAATTTCGCGATCGTCGACGAGGTCGACTCGATCCTCGTCGACGAGGCCCGTACGCCGTTGATCATCTCCGGTCCCGCCGACCAGGCCACGAAGTGGTACGGCGATTTCGCCAAGCTGGTCACCCGGCTGACCAAGGGTGAGGCCGCCAACCCGCAGAAGGGCCTGGACGAGACCGGCGACTACGAGGTCGACGAGAAGAAGCGCACGGTCGCGATCCACGAGTCCGGCGTGAGCAAGGTCGAGGACTGGCTGGGCATCGAGAACCTGTACGAGTCGGTGAACACCCCGCTCGTGGGCTACCTCAACAACGCCATCAAGGCCAAGGAGCTCTTCAAGAAGGACAAGGACTACGTCGTCATGGACGGCGAAGTCATGATCGTCGACGAGCACACCGGCCGTATCCTCGCCGGCCGCCGCTACAACGAGGGCATGCACCAGGCGATCGAGGCGAAGGAAGGGGTGGACATCAAGGACGAGAACCAGACCCTCGCCACGATCACCCTGCAGAACTTCTTCCGCCTCTACGGCAAGCTCTCCGGAATGACCGGTACGGCCATGACCGAGGCCGCCGAGTTCCACCAGATCTACAAGCTCGGTGTCGTCCCGATCCCGACCCACCGCGACGTCCAGCGTCTCGACCAGTCGGACCTGATCTACCGCACCGAGCCGGCGAAGTTCGCGGCGGTCGTCGAGGACATCGCCGAGAAGCACAAGAAGGGCCAGCCGGTCCTGGTCGGTACGACCTCCGTCGAGAAGTCGGAGTACCTGTCCAACCAGCTCGCCAAGCGCGGTGTGCCGCACGAGGTGCTCAACGCCAAGCAGCACGACCGGGAGGCGACGATCGTCGCCCAGGCCGGCCGCAAGGGGGCCGTGACCGTCGCCACGAACATGGCCGGCCGCGGTACGGACATCAAGCTCGGCGGCAACCCGGACGACCTGGCGGAGGCGGAGCTGCGCCAGCGCGGCCTGGACCCGCTGGAGCACCCGGAGGAGTGGGCCGCGGCGCTGCCCGCCGCCCTCGAGAAGGCCGAGTCGGCGGTCAAGGCCGAGCACGACGAGGTCACGGAGCTCGGCGGCCTCTATGTGCTGGGCACCGAGCGCCACGAGTCGCGCCGTATCGACAACCAGCTGCGCGGCCGCTCCGGCCGTCAGGGCGACCCGGGCGAGTCCCGCTTCTACCTGTCGCTGGGCGATGACCTGATGCGCCTGTTCAAGGCCCAGATGGTCGAGCGCGTGATGGCGATGGCGAACGTCCCGGACGATGTGCCGATCGAGAACAAGATGGTCACGCGTGCCATCGCTTCGGCACAGTCCCAGGTCGAGCAGCAGAACTTCGAGACCCGTAAGAACGTCCTGAAGTACGACGAGGTCCTCAACCGGCAGCGCGAGGTCATCTACGGCGAGCGCCGCCGCGTCCTGGAGGGCGAGGACCTGCACGAGCAGGTCCGGCACTTCATGGACGACACCATCGACGCCTACATCCAGGCCGAGACCGCCGAGGGCTTCGCCGAGGAGTGGGACCTCGACCGGCTGTGGGGCGCGTTCAAGCAGCTCTACCCGGTGAAGGTCACCGTCGAGGAGCTGGAGGACGCGGCGGGCGACCGGGCCGGTATCACCGCCGAGTTCATCGCGGAGTCGATCAAGGACGATATCCACGAGCAGTACGACGAGCGGGAGAAGGAGCTCGGCTCGGAGATCATGCGTGAGCTGGAGCGGCGCGTGGTTCTCTCGGTCCTGGACCGCAAGTGGCGCGAGCACCTCTATGAGATGGACTACCTCCAGGAGGGCATCGGGCTGCGCGCGATGGCCCAGAAGGACCCGCTGGTCGAGTACCAGCGGGAGGGCTTCGACATGTTCCAGGCCATGATGGAGGGCATCAAGGAGGAGTCGGTCGGCTATCTGTTCAACCTGGAGGTCCAGGTCGAGCAGCAGGTCGAGGAGGTCCCGGTCACGGAGGCCGCCGAGAAGACGACGCTGGAGAAGGCTCCCGAGGACGCCGTTCCGGCTGCCGCCGTGGCCCGCCCCGAGATCCGCGCCAAGGGCCTCGACGCCCCGCAGCGGCCCGACCGGCTGCACTTCTCCGCCCCGAAGGTGGACGGCGAGGGCGACATCGTCGAGGGCGACTTCGTCAGCGACGACGGCCCGACCCGCTCCGAGGCGGACGGGATGACCCGCGCCGAGCGCCGCAAGGCCCAGAAGGCCTCCGGCCGCCGCCGTAAGAAGTAGCCGCCGCAGGGCAGCAGCAGCTCAGTGGCCCAGGGGCCGGGGAGCTCCTGAGCGCGAGGCGTCGCATGTATACGGGCCGGGGGACGGGCATCGCAAGGTGCCCGGCCCCCGGCCATCGTATGAGGTGCTCGCCGGCCCGGGCGCTCGCCGGCCCGGGCGCTCGCCGGCCCGGGCCCTCACGGCGTGCAGCGCCGCCGGTCGTTCCCCGGGCGGTGCCGTCAGTCACCGGTGCTGAGGCCGGAACGCCCCGCCCAGCTCCACCGCGGAGCAGCGCCAGCGCTCGTCGCGCCCCTGCTCCAGCCGGAAGGCCAGGGCCCGCACCCGGTCGCCGTACACGATCCGGGCGAACGCCTCGATGACGCCCGGCTCCGGCCGGTACTCGTCACAGCGGCCGACGACGGGGGCGTAGCGGACCGCGCCCGCGGCGGGCGGCCGCAGGGGCGCCAGCGGTGCGAGCAGGACCAGTTGGTCGTACGCGGCGCCCCGGGTGTATCCGAGCATCCAGTGGACGGGCTTCTGGCCGCTCAGGGTCAGCAGCAGCCGGTTGGCGAACCAGTACCGGGGCTGACGCTCCAGCTCCCGCCGCCGCAGTACCGCCGCGGCGGTGGCCGTGGGCGTACCGGGCCTCCGTGAGTCGCGTCGGTTCGGCGGTACGGTGCGGGCGCTTGCGGCGCCGCGGCCCGGCCCCCGGCGGCCGAGCGTACGGCTGTCGGTGCCGCGGCCGGAGATCCGGCTCCTCGTGTGGTCCATGCGCTGTTGCCCCCGGCAGTGTTGGGCCCGGCGTGGATACCGGGCGGTAACTTCGCTGCCAAGACTTCTAACGGGGGCGACTTCCGGCCTGCAAGAACGGACCCAGAGGCCGGAAGTCGTCCTGCGGTTTCACCTATCCGGGTGATGCGGGGCCGAGGACGGTCCCCTCCGGCGGGAGCGCCGCCTCCAGAGGCCGTCCGGAGGGCCGCCGGTCCGCGGGACGGGCGGGCCGAGCCGGGGCCCGTACACCCCGAAGGGGGACTCGCGCCCGTATGCTGGCGGAACGTTCACCACGTTCCCGTGCCTTCAGGAAAGCGGCAGCCATGCGCGTCTACGTCCCCACGACCCTTCCCGGACTCGCAGCGGCGCACAAGGCGGGGGAGCTGGGGCCCGGTCCGGTGGACGCCTTCGCCGTCACCCCCGCGCTGCGCGAGTGGTACGTGTCGGACGACATCGAGGAGCTCGAGTACGCGGCGCTCAGCCGGGCCGCTCAGGCATCGCTGCGGCTGCTCGCCACGGATCCGCAGGCCCCGCGCCGCCGGGTCGTCGTGGCCCTGGATGTCCCTGACGGCGAGGCTGTCGCGGACCCGGACCGGGGGCTGGACCCCTCCGCCCTCGGTGCGGTGCGGATCGCCCGGCCGGTCGCCCTGGCCAAGGCGGCCGCCGTGCACCTCGACTCCGGTGACGCCGAGCCGGATGTCGCGGCCGCGGCGGCGGCGCTCGGGGCCGCGGATCTCGGGGACGACGACGCCCAGTTCACGGTGGACG
Organism: Streptomyces sp. 8N706; assembly: GCF_052245415.1. NCBI lineage: Bacteria > Bacillati > Actinomycetota > Actinomycetes > Kitasatosporales > Streptomycetaceae > Streptomyces > Streptomyces sp. 8N706. The sequence continues at coordinate 21,120 of NZ_JBQQBW010000089.1, forward strand.
GCGCCGAGGACCACGAACTGCTCTGGTACGCCACCCAGGAGATCCCGAACATCATCGCCTGAGCAGGCAGCAGGCAGCAGGCAGCAGGCAGCAGGCAGCAGGCAGCAGGCAGCAGGCAGCAGGCAGCGGGAAGCGGGAAGCGGGAAGCGGGCAGGGCCCTCCGCCTCGGCCCGGCGGGCGGCCGGTCCGGCCCGCCGCCGAACCGGCCGACGGGAATGTCGGACTCACTGGGTACCGTCTTGGGCATGGGGAAGCACGGCACGCATATCGTCTGGGACTGGAACGGCACCCTCTTCCATGACATCGACGCGGTCATCGAGGCGACCAACGCGTCATTCGCCGAGATCGGGTTGCCGTCGATCACCCTCGCCCGCTACCGGGACCTGTACTGCGTACCGGTACCGCGCTTCTACGAGCGGTTGATGGGGCGGCTGCCGACCGATGAGGAGTGGGAGGTCATGGACGAGGCCTTCCACCGCCACTACCGGACCCGGGCGGAGAGTGCGGCCCTCACCGTCGGCGCCAAGGAGCTGCTGGCGGACCGGCAGGCCGCCGGGCTCACCCAGTCGCTCTGCTCCCTGGCCCCGCACGAGCATCTGATACCGATCGTGCGCACCCACGGCATCGAGGAGCTCTTCGTCCGGGTCGACGGGCGGATCGGGCCCTCGCACACCGGGAAGGCCGAGCACATGGCGCGCCATCTCGCCGCTCTCGACGGCGCCGTCCGGGGGGACCGGGTCGTCGTCATCGGCGACGCGGTGGACGACGCCATCGCGGCTGAGCATGTGGGGGCCCGGGCGGTGCTCTACACGGGCGGCTCGCACAGCCGCGCCAGCCTGGAGACGGCGGGTGTGCCGGTGGTCGACAGCCTTGCGGAGGCCGTCGAGGCCGCCGAGTCCCTGTACGGCTGAGCAGCCCTCGCCACCGTCACCAGCCGGGCCGCGGCCGCGCAGCCGAAGGCCGCCCGTGTCCGAAGCCGCCCACGTCCGATCGTGCGTGTCCCGGCCGGTGACCGAAGCCGCGCCCGCCGCCGGAGCGGAGTGGATCCGGCACCGGACCCGCGCCGGGACCCGTTGACCCACAGCCCCGCCCGGCCCCAGCCGGGCGGGGCCGGAAGCGACGGCCCCGCGCCCCGGCCCAGGCCGGGCCGGTTCACACCGTCGGGGCCTTGGTGCGCAGCACGTTCAGGAACTCGCGCATCCAGGCCGGGTGGTCCGGCCAGACGCGGGAGGAGACCAGCGTGCCGTCGACCACCGCTTCCGAGTCCTGGAAGGAGGCACCCGCCGTCTGCATGTCCAGCTCCAGCGCCGGATAGGCGGTCACCCGCCGTCCGCTCAGCCCGTCGATGGCCGCCGTGAGCAGCGGCCCGTGACAGATCTGCGCCACCGGCTTGTCGGAGTCGAAGAAGGCCTTGAGGACCTTGCGCAGTTCGGGATCGTTGCGGAGGTACTCCGGTGCGCGGCCTCCGGGGATCACCAGCGCCACGTACTGGCTCGGTTCGACCTCGGAGAAGGCGAGGTCGGCGGGCCAGGTGTAGCCGGGCTTCTCGGTGTAGGTGTCGAAGCCCTCCTCGAAGTCGTGCACGACGAACCGCAGCTTCTTGCGGCTGGGAGCCGCGATGTGCACCTCGTACCCCTCCTCGAGCAGCCGCTGGTACGGGTAGAGCACCTCCAGGGATTCCGCCGCGTCACCGGTCACGATCAGGATCTTGGCCGCCATGACTCCCACCTCCGCGCTGTCCGATTCGTTCCCCACACGCCCAACCTGCACCGCGGACGTGGGTTTGCCAAGGGGGTCCACGTCGCTGTCCAGAACGTCAAACTTCGAGGCCGGGTTTTGTACACAAACGGCTCATGACGGCTCCCCCCGGAGGGGCGATAGCCTTGACCCGTGATCAGCGCGATATGCCTTCCTCCCCCCGTATCGGGGAGGAGGGGCCCCCGCAGGGGCAGCGAAGCCCCTGCCGTACGCCCGGTGTGCCACCGTGCCCGGGCCATCGCTGATCCCTTCGGCCGGAAGCACACGGAGAAAATCGCCGATACCCGCCCGGTCATCTCTCATCGAGGCATAGCGTCGACTCCGACAGGACATCCCGTGTCGCGGCGCGATACCCATTTCGCCACCTACGTCACGCAACGGCGCGCGACAGGAGCCAGAGGACATGCAGACCAAGCTGGACGAAGCCAAAGCCGAGCTGCTCGCACGGGCCGCCCGGGAAGCTGAGAACAGCCCGGCCGGGGGTCAACAACCGGTTCAGGGCCTCACATCGGAGGCCCTCTCCGCCTACCTCCAGCGCTACTACCTCCACACGGCTCCGGAGGACCTCGCCGACCGCGAGCCGGTCGATCTGCTGGGCGCGGCGCTCTCCCACTACCGGCTGGCGGAGTACCGCCCCCAGGGCACCGCGAACGTCCGGGTGTACACCCCGACCGTCGAGGAGAACGGCTGGACCTGCACCCACACCGTCGTCGAGGTCGTGACCGACGACATGCCCTTCCTCGTGGACTCCGTCACCAACGAGCTGTCCCGCCAGGGCCGCGGCATCCATGTCGTGATCCACCCCCAGATGGTCGTCCGCCGCGATGTCACCGGGAAGCTGATCGAGGTTCTCGACTCCAGCCGTGACATCCACTCCGACCGCGCCGCCGCCGAGCTGCCGCACGACGCGTACACCGAGTCCTGGATCCACGTCGAGATCGACCGCGAGACCGACCGCGCCGACCTCAAGCAGATGACCGCCGATCTGCTCCGCGTCCTCTCGGACGTCCGGGAGGCCGTCGAGGACTGGGAGAAGATGCGCGACGCCGCGCTGCGCATCGCCGACTCGCTCCCCGGCGAGCCGCAGGCCGCCGACCTGCCCGAGCAGGATGTCGAGGAGGCCCGTGAGCTGCTGCGCTGGCTCTCCGACGACCACTTCACCTTCCTCGGCTTCCGCGAGTATCAGCTGACGACCGAGGCCACCGACGGCGCGCAGGAGGATGTGCTCACCGCCGTCCCCGGCACCGGGCTGGGAATACTGCGCTCGGACCCCTCCCACAAGGGCACCGACGGCCACCCGGTGTCTCCCTCCTTCAACCGGCTGCCGGCCGATGCCCGCGCCAAGGCCCGTGAGCACAAGCTGCTGGTCCTGACCAAGGCCAACAGCCGCGCCACCGTGCACCGGCCCTCGTACCTCGACTACGTCGGCGTCAAGAAGTTCGACGAGCAGGGCAATGTCGTGGGCGAGCGCCGCTTCCTCGGCCTGTTCTCCTCGGCCGCGTACACCGAGTCGGTCCGCCGTGTCCCGGTGGTGCGCCGCAAGGTCGCGGAGGTGCTGTCGACCGCCGGCTTCTCCCCGGACAGCCACGACGGACGCGACCTGCTCCAGATCCTGGAGACCTACCCTCGCGACGAGCTGTTCCAGACCCCGGTCGACAAGCTGCGCGAGATCGTGATCAACGTCCTCTATCTGCAGGAGCGGCGGCGGCTGCGGCTGTTCCTGCGCCAGGAGGAGTACGGCCGCTACTACTCCGCCCTGGTCTATCTGCCGCGGGACCGCTTCAACACCACCGTCCGGCACCGGCTGACCAACATCCTCAAGGAGGAGCTCGGCGGCTCCAGTGTCGACTTCACCGCCTGGAACACCGAGTCGGTGCTCTCCCGGCTGCACTTCGTCGTGCGTGTCGAGCCGGGCACCGAGCTGCCCGACCTCACGGAAGCCGATGTCGAGCGCATCGAGGCCCGGCTCGCCGAGGCCGCCCGCTCCTGGGAGGACGGCTTCGCCGAGGCCCTCAACGCCGAGGTCGGGGAGGAACGCGCCGCCGAGCTGATGCGGCGCTACGCCAACGCCTTCGAGGAGGGCTTCAAGGCGGACCACTCCCCGCGCGCCGCGGTCTCCGACCTCCAGCATCTGGACCAGCTCACCCCGGCGGGCGGCGACCACGACTTCGAGCTCAGCCTGTACGAGCCGGTCGGCGCGGCCCCCGGTGAGCGCCGCTTCAAGATCTACCGCACCGGCGAGCAGGTCTCCCTCTCCGCGGTGCTGCCGGTCCTCAGCCGGCTCGGTGTGGAGGTCGTGGACGAGCGGCCGTACGAGCTGCGCTGCGCCGACCGCACCTCCGCCTGGATCTACGACTTCGGGCTGCGGATGCCCACCCCGACGCAGAACGGCGGCGACTATCTCGCCGATGACGCCCGCGCGCGCTTCCAGGACGCGTTCGCCGCCGTCTGGACCGGCAAGGCGGAGAACGACAACTTCAACTCGCTGGTGCTGCGCGCCGGCCTCACCTGGCGCCAGGCGATGGTGCTGCGGGCCTACGCGAAGTATCTGCGGCAGGCCGGTTCCACCTTCAGCCAGGACTACATGGAGGACACCCTCCGTACCAACGTCCACACCACGCGGCTGCTGGTGAACCTCTTCGAGGCCCGGATGTCGCCCGAGCGGCAGCGGGCCGGTGTGGAGCTGACCGACGCGCTGCTGGAGGAGCTGGACGCGGCCCTGGACCAGGTGGCCAGCCTGGACGAGGACCGGATCCTGCGGTCGTTCCTCACCGTCATCAAGGCCACGCTGCGCACCAACTACTTCCAGCTGGGCGACAAGAGCGGACAGCCGCACAACTACCTCTCGATGAAGCTGGACCCGCAGGCCATCCCGGACCTGCCCGCGCCGCGCCCGGCGTACGAGATCTGGGTGTACTCACCCCGGGTCGAGGGCGTCCACCTGCGCTTCGGCAAGGTCGCGCGTGGCGGGCTGCGCTGGTCCGACCGGCGGGAGGACTTCCGTACGGAGATCCTCGGCCTGGTCAAGGCGCAGATGGTCAAGAACACCGTGATCGTGCCCGTCGGCGCGAAGGGCGGATTCGTCGGCAAGCAGCTGCCGGATCCGTCCCTGGACCGTGACGCCTGGCTGGCGGAGGGCATCGCCTGCTACAAGACCTTCATCTCGGGACTGCTCGACATCACCGACAACCTGGTCGGTGGCGAGGTCGTGCACCCCAGGGACGTCGTCCGCCACGACCAGGACGACACCTACCTCGTCGTCGCCGCCGACAAGGGCACCGCGACCTTCTCCGACATCGCCAACGAGGTCGCCATCGCGTACGGCTTCTGGCTCGGCGACGCGTTCGCCTCCGGCGGTTCGGCGGGGTACGACCACAAGGGCATGGGCATCACCGCCCGCGGCGCCTGGGAGTCGGTCGAGCGGCACTTCCGTGAGCTCGGGCACGACACCCAGACCCAGGACTTCACCGTCGTCGGCGTCGGCGACATGTCCGGTGACGTGTTCGGCAACGGCATGCTGCTCTCCGAGCACATCCGGCTGGTCGCCGCCTTCGACCACCGGCACATCTTCATCGACCCGGAGCCGGACGCGGCCGTCTCCTACGCCGAGCGGCGCCGTCTGTTCGAGCTGCCGCGCAGCTCCTGGGCCGACTACGACACCGACCTGCTCTCGCCCGGCGGCGGTGTCCATCCGCGGTCGGCCAAGGCCATCCCGATCAACGCGCAGATCCGTGCGGCCCTGGGGATCGAGGGGCGCGTCACCAAGATGACGCCGGCCGATCTGATGAAGGCCATCCTCCACGCCCCGGTCGACCTGCTGTGGAACGGCGGCATCGGCACCTACGTCAAGGCCTCGGCCGAGACGCACGCGGATGCCGGTGACAAGGCCAACGACGCCATCCGGGTGGACGGCCAGGACCTGCGGGTCAAGGTCGTCGGAGAGGGCGGCAACCTGGGCCTGACCCAGCGCGGCCGGATCGATTTCGCCCTGTCCGGCGGTCCTGACGGCAGGGGCGGCAAGATCAACACCGATGCGATCGACAACAGCGCCGGGGTGGACACCTCCGACCACGAGGTGAACATCAAGATCCTGCTCAACAAGGTCGTCGAGGACGGCGACATGACCGTCAAGCAGCGCAACCAGCTGCTGGCGGAGATGACCGACGAGGTCGGCACGCTCGTGCTGCGCAACAACTACGCGCAGAACGTCGCCCTCGCCAACGCCGTCTCCCAGGCGCCCAGCCTGCTCCACGCCCACCAGCGCTTCATGCGCCGGCTCGAGCGCGAGGGCCGCCTCGACCGCCAGCTGGAGTTCCTGCCGACCGACCGGCAGATCCGGGAGCGGCTGAACGCGGGCCGGGGTCTCACCCAGCCGGAGCTGGCGGTGCTCCTGGCGTACCTCAAGATCACGGTCGCCGAGGAGCTGATCACCACCGACCTGCCGGACGACCCGTATCTGCGGCAGCTGCTGCACGCGTACTTCCCGAAGGCGCTGAACGACCGGTTCGTCGAGCACATCGACAACCACGCGCTGCGCCGGGAGCTCGTGACCACGGTCCTGGTCAACGACACGGTCAACAGCTCCGGTACGACCTTCCTGCACCGGATGCGGGAGGAGACCGGGGCCTCGACCGAAGAAGTGGTGCGCGCCCAGACCGCGGCCCGCGCGATCTTCGAACTCGGCCAGGTCTGGGACGAGGTCGAAGCACTCGACAACAAGGTCCCCGCGGAGGTGCAGACCCGCATCCGGCTGCATGCGCGGCGGCTCGTCGAGCGCGGTACGCGCTGGCTGCTCAACAACCGCCCGCAGCCGCTCGGGCTGGCCGAGAACGTCCAGTTCTTCGGTGAGCGGGTCAGCGGGGTCTGGGCCCAGCTCCCCAAGCTGCTCAAGGGCTCCGACCTGGAGTGGTACCAGGCGATCTTCGACGAGCTGACCGAGTCCGGTGTGCCGGGCGAACTGGCGCAGCGCGTCGCCGGGTTCTCCTCCGCCTTCCCGACGCTCGACATCGTCGCGATCGCGGACCGCACGGGCAAGGCGCCGCTGGATGTCGCCGAGGTCTACTACGACCTGGCCGACCGGCTGCGGGTCAGCCAGCTGATGGACCGGATCATCGAACTGCCACGCTCCGACCGCTGGCAGTCGATGGCCCGTGCCGCCATCCGCGAGGACCTGTACGCCGCGCACGCCGCCCTCACCGCGGACGTGCTGGCCGCGGGCAACGGCAGCTCGACACCGGAGCAGCGGTTCGGGGCGTGGGAGCAGAGGAACGCGGCGATCCTGGGGCGTGCCCGCGCCACCCTGGAGGAGATCCAGAACTCGGACGACTTCGACCTGGCGAACCTCTCGGTGGCCATGCGGACGATGCGGACGCTGCTGCGCACGCATCATTGAGCTGCTGCCCGGACCGTCGCTGACGGTTCGTCCGACCATTCGACGGTTCGAACGCCGCTGCCCCGGAGCGCTGCATCAGCTCCGGGGCAGCGGCGTTCCGTCGTCCCGGTGCTCCGGCCGGTCCGGCTGGTGGGCTGCGGCGGTGCCTCAGCCCACCAGCCGGACCTCGAGGGCGTCGGGTCCCGGTCCGCTCCGCGGCCCCGGGAGCGCGGCTGCCGCCTTGCGCGGTGACGGCGCGGGGGTGCGCGCGGCGAGCGGTAC
>NZ_JBQQBW010000009.1:0-108777 GCF_052245415.1 Streptomyces sp. 8N706
GAGTACGCCCAGTACGAGGACGACCCTCCGCCTTGCGATCGCACGCACCAGCCGCCGCGACCCCCGCCCTTCGGGCGGACGGCGCTACTTTCGAAACACGCTCTAGAACACCGCGCGGCGGAGTCCCGTCGGGAAGGGACGCCGGGCTCGGGCGTCAGCACTTCTTCTTCTGGCCGGAGGGCGTCGGAGAGGGGCCGGTCAGTGCGACCAGCGCCTGGTCGGCGTCCTTCTTCTCCGCCAGGGCCTCGAACCGGTCCCCGATGATCAGGTCGACGTCCTCGCCCTTGCGCTGGTCCGCCTGGGTGGAGGCGCCACCGAGCTGCGTGCCCAGCACCTTCATCCGCCCGTCGGCGACATCGGGCGCGCCGAGCAGTATCCCGGTGCCCTTGACCTTCTTGTCGTACGCCGCGGGCGCGTTGCCCACCTTGCCGACCTTGAAGCCGCGCTTCTTCAGCTCGTCCGCGGTCTGCTTGGCCAGACCGCTGCGCGCCGTGGCGTTGTAGACGTTGACGGTGATCTCGCCGGGCTGCGGCACGGGCTTGGCGGAGACCGTCGGAGCGGCCACCGGCCTGCATTCCGTACTGCCCGCCGCGCGGGTGGCGGTACCTCCGGAGAACACATCGATGAGCTGCAGCGTTCCCCACCCGACCAGCCCGAGGGCGGTCGCCGCGCCGATGACGGCGAACACGATCCGGCGGTGATTGCGGGGCCGGCGCATCCGCGGGTACCGGTCCCCCGTGATGCGGTACTTTCCGCCCATGCCTGGGGGAGTCAGCATGCTCATGGGCGCAGCGTAGCCCTGGCAGTCGCCTCTGCCTACTAAATGATCAACGCGTTGCGTGCAGCCCAACCCAAAAGGGTCAATAACCCTGAGGGAAGTGGCTCTGCCGCATCGCGGACCGGTCGCGTCAGTCCAGCTCGAGGACGCGTGCGTGCAGCACCTGGCGCTGCTGGAGCGCCGCCCGCACCGCGCGGTGGAGTCCGTCCTCCAGATAGAGGTCGCCCTGCCACTTCACGACATGGGCGAAGAGGTCCCCGTAGAACGTCGAGTCCTCGGCGAGCAGGGTCTCGAGGTCCAGCTGCCCCTTGGTGGTGACCAGTTGGTCGAGGCGTACCGGGCGTGGAGCGACATCCGCCCACTGGCGGGTGCTCTCCCGGCCGTGGTCGGGGTACGGCCGCCCGTTTCCGATGCGCTTGAAGATCACACGGAAAGCCTACCGGTCCTGACGCTCCGGGCGCAGCCATGGCGCAGAGTGCAAAGGTGGCGAACCGTGGCAAGAAGGCGGCGAGGGGTGGCGATGCCTGGGCGGAAGCCATACCTCCGCCGGCAGCGCGCTGAGAGGCGCGGCGGAGGCGACAGCCTCACGGACCGCCGTTCAGGCCCGGCCGCACGCTCGGTGACGGTTCGTCGGACTCCGTTCCGCTGTGCGGGTAGTGCCCGGCGGCTCGCGGTGCCGGGTGGCACGGCCTCGAAGCAGCGCTCTGGGCGTGTCGGTGCGAGTGCAGGCGTTGCGCGAGGGGGAGAGGGCGTAGTCGCAGGTGCGGCAGCGAAGGGATCGGCGCGGCGGGCCGTACGCCTGTCGCCCTGCGGCGTGACCTGTGGAGGCCGGCCGCATCCCGGCGGCACGGGCCGGTCCGCGTTGATGGGCCTGCGTTGACCCGCTCCGTACGCCTGCGGCCGAGGGGGCGTCAGGCGTGGTGGTCGTCAGTCGCGTGCGGAGCCGGTACCCGGTCTGACCGCTTCCAGCACGCTGACGCAGCGGCCGAGCAGTGCGATCAGGCTCTCCCGTTCCTCGTCGGTGAATTCGGCGGCGAGCGCCCGTTCGACCCGCACCGCACGAGCGTCCGCGTCGGCCATCACCGCGCGTCCCTCGTCCGTGAGCCGGGTCTCCAGGACGTTTCCGTGCCAGGCGTGGGGTGTGCGTTCGACCAGCCCGCGCTCCTGCAGATTCCTCAGCACCGTGTTCATCGTCGGCGGGGTGACGGCACACGCTCTGGCCAGTGCCGCGGCGGAGATACCCGGGTTCTCCGACAGGAACAGCAGCGCCGCGTACTGCGGCACCGTCAGGCCCGACGGCTTCAGCGCCGCGTGCTTGGTCGCGTTGAGGGCCTGCTCGGCGCGCTTGATGTACGAGCCGAGGCGTTCGGAGGCGGGCATCGTCATCCTCGCATCGTATTGACTCCCCCAGTCGTTAATACCTTGCCGACGATTAGAGCTCTAACTATCGTGTGTGTGCATCTGATCGCTCGACGCCCTCGGGAGAAGAGACCTCCATGCCCCGTGTTTCCCATCGCCGTTCCCTGGCCGCCCTGGGGCTGGCCCTGGCTACCGCTCTGTCCCTCGCACCGGCGGCACCGGCCGCCGCGGACGCCGGCTCACACCACCGCATCGGTCACCGGCACCCGTTCCGGACATCCACCGCCCATGTCCTGCCCGGCGACCGGGTCTATCCGGAGGGCATCGCCGCCGACCCGTACACCGGGGACCTGTTCGTCTCCTCGTACACCACCGGCACGATCTTCAGGATCGCCCCCGGGCACCGCGCCGCGGAGGTGTTCCTGCCCGCCGGTACGGACGGACGTACGACCGCCGGCGGGCTGAAGGTGGACCGCGCCGGGCGGCTGTGGGTGGCCGACCGGGGCGGAGTCTCCGTGTACGACGTCCGCACCCGCGGGCTGATCGCCCGGTTCGACGCCCCGGCGCAGGCGGAGGCGTGGGTCAACGACCTCGCCATCGCACCCGACGGGGCCGCCTACGTCACCGACAGCCGCCGGGAGCTGGTCTACCGGGTCACCCCCGCGCAGCTCCGAGATGCCGCGGAGACCGGCGGCCATGGACTGTTGCGGCCCCGCTTCGACCTGCGGGCTGTCGAGCCGCATACCGCCGACGCGTACACCCTCAACGGGATCGTCGCCGACCCTTCGGGCCGCTATCTGCTCACCGTGGACATGACCGGCGGGGATCTCTACCGCCTCGACACCGCCTCCGGAGCGATCCGCAAGGTGGCCCTGCACGGAGCCGACCTGACCCACGCCGACGGTCTCGAACTCCGGCACGGCACGCTCTGGGCGGCCCACAACGCCGGCAACACCATCAGCCGGTGGCGGATGTCCGAGGACGGAACGGCCGCTCGTGTGGTGCGGCAGGTCACCGACGCATCGCTGCAGACTCCGACGACGCTGGTCCGCCGGGACGGGCGGATTTTCGTGGTCCGCTCCCAGTTCGACAAGGGCGGCCCCATGGGTCCCGGCATGCCGGAGACCCCCTTCACCGTCGCGGCCGTGGACGGCATCTGAGCGCTCAAGTCCCGGCCACAGGGCGGGGGGCCGCGCTCAGGGCAGCAGCCGGGCGGCGCGCGTCCGGAGGTAACGCGCCTCCGGGATGCTGAGGGTGCGCTGAGCCGCCAAGTGGTAAGCGGCCCGCGCCTCTTCGGCGTCCCCCGCCTTCTCCAGCAGATGGGCGCGTACGGCATCGAGCCGATGATGGCCCGCCAGCCGGTCCGCGAGCCCGGCGACTTCCGCGAGACCGGCCCGGGGGCCGTGCACCATGGCGACGGCCACGGCCCTGCCGAGCTCCGCCATGGGCTCGGGGGAACGGCGGACGAGGATGTCGTACAGGGCGAGGATCTGCGGCCAGTCGGTGTCCGCCGCGCGCGCCGGTTCGTCATGCAGCGCAGCGATCGCGGCCTGCAGCTGGTACGCGCCTGCCGGTCCCTGGGACAGGGCCTCCTCCGCGAGGGCGGTGCCTTCCCGGATCGCCTGCCGGTCCCAGAGGGCCCGGTCCTGTTCGTCGAGCGGAATCAGTTCGCCGTGCGGGCCGGTGCGCGCCGGGCTCCGGGCGTCGGTGAGCAGCATCAGCGCCAGCAGCCCGCTCACGGAGCCCTCCCGGGGCAGGAGCCGACGTACGGCCCGGGTCACCCGGACCGCCTCCCGGGCCAGATCGGCGCGGTGCAGATCGCTGCCGGAGGTCGCCGTATAGCCCTCGTTGAAGATCAGGTAGAGGACCTGCAGCACGGCGGCGAGCCGCACGTCGCGGTCCTCGCGTCCCGGCTGCCGGAAGGGCACACCCCTGATCTTCTGCTTGGCCCTGCTGATCCGCTGCGCCATCGTCGCCTCCGGCACCAGATGCGCGCGAGCGATCTCGGCCGTCGTCAGACCGCCCACGGCACGCAGGGTGAGCGCGATCTGCGCGGCCGGGGTGAGGTCGGGGTGGCAGCACAGGAACAGCAGGGTGAGGGTGTCGTCCTCGGACGGGGCGCGGCTCTCACTGGGCGGTGGCGTCGTGAGGGCGTCCCGTGGCGTGAGGGACGCGGCCCGCACCTCGCGTCCGCGCCGCGCCTCCTCGCTCCGCAGCTGGTCCGTGAGACGACGGGAGGCCACCTTGATCAGCCAGCCGCGCGGATTGTCCGGGAGGCCTCGCTCCGGCCACTGCTCCGCTGCAGCAAGCAGGGCCTCCTGTACGGCGTCCTCGGCCAGGTCGAAGTGTCCGTACCGGCGGACCAGCGCGCCGAGGACCTGCGGCGCATGCAGGCGCAGCAGGTCCTCGACCTCGCTGGTACGTCTCACACATCGCCTCCGCCGTTGTCCGGGATGGGCCGGATGACCACCGGGTATTCGGGGGCGCCCTCGGGGACGGGGCACTGGGCGACGCGGGCGGCGATCTCGGTGACCCGCTCGAGGCTCTCGCAGTCCAGCACCCAGTATCCGGCGAGCAGTTCCTTCGTCTCGCCGTAGGGACCGTCGGTGATCACGGGGCGGCCGTCCTGGCCCGCGCTCACGAACCGGGTCTGCGCGGGCTCGGCCAGGCCGTTGCCGTCGACGAGCTCACCGGACTCGGAGAGGTCGTTGTTGATCTCCCCCATGAAGGCGAACATCGCCTGCAGGTCCTTCTCGCTCCAGGCCGGGCTGTGCGCGGAGGCCTTGCCGGCCATCGCGTCGTAGTCCGCCTGCGAGCCCTGAACCATCACCAGGTACTTCATGACTTCGCTCCCTCGGATGCGCTGTCGCCCCGTGCGGGCGACTCTCACAGGGGACGTCGCGACCGGTGACGCGATCTCGACACCTCGCGGAGGATTTCTCGGAACCACTCTCCGGGACTACTCCGGAGTACACCCGCCTCCCCGACAGATGGGCACGGCAGGGCCCCGGCTCCCGGGACCCGTCGCGGCGTGTCCGGCCCGCCGGGAGGCATGCGCCGGTGACGGCTCCGGCACCGCGGGCGGGGCCGGTCGAGGCGCGGTGGGCACCACCGGCACGGTCGGACGGGAGCCGAGGTGGTGGCGTGCTCCCGTACGGCCCCGGTGCCGGCCCTGGTGTCGGACGGGAGGGCTACGGTCTCGTCCATGAGACGCACGCGATGGGGGTCCGCGAGATGCATACGACGGGTATACGGCGGGTGACCGAGGAGGCCCCGGCCGGCATGACGCGCGCCGCGGACCTTCTGGAGCTCATGCGGCTGGCGGGCAGGCGTGGAGCGGTGCGAGCTGTTCTGGGCTGGCTGGGTCGGCGTACCGGCGGCGCGGTGGCGTTGGTGGCGGCCGACGGCTCGGTCCTCGCCTCGTCGCCGGACCGGCCGGGAGCCGCGGTGGCGGCCGCGGTCACGGAGCTGCACCGGCGCGGGATGCCCTCGGGCGTGGTCGGCGGGCCCGGAGGCCGGACCGTGCATGTGGTGACGCTCGGCCGGGAGCCGTATCTGACGCTGGACTGCCGTGACAGCCACCGGCACGGCACCCTGCTCGCCGACGCCGCGCGCGTCCTCGGTCTGTGCTGGCAGCTGGAGGAGGCCGAGCGCGCGGGGCGCCGGATGGAGTCGGTGGAGGCGCACAGCCGGGAGGCGGTACTGCATCTGCTGATGATCGGCAGCGTGGCCGCGGCGCACCGGATCGCGGGGGCGATGGGCCCCCGGCTGCCCAGCCCGGTGCGGGTGTACGTCGTGGAGTGCCAGGAACGGCGGCGGCCCACCGTCGCGGAGCGGCTGACACGGCTGGCGGACGGGCAGGCGTGGATCGTCCGGTGCCCGGTGCGGCTCAACCATCTCATCGCCCTCGTCCCGGCCGGGACCGACGAGTGGGAACGGACCATCGTCCAGGAGGTGCCCGAGTGCCGGGTCGGGGTGAGCGACGAGGTGGCACTGCGGGAGACATCGCTCGGTTACGAGCAGGCCTTCCACGCCCTGGCGGTGGCGCGCAGCGCACCGGACGGCCGGGCACGTTTCAGCCGGCACGTCGGCCTCGCTCCGCTGCTGGGGCCCGAAGGAGCGCGCTGGGCCGCGGAGTTGCTCCGCCCCTGCCTGGCGTACGAGCCGGCGCGGCAGGCCGACCCGGGGGCGGAGGAGCTGCTCGGGACACTCGGTTCCTGGCTGGCCTTCGGCACCATGGCGAGCCGGCATCTGAAGATCCACCGCAATACGCTCGCCGCCCGCCTACGGCTGATCCAGGGGCTGCTGGAGCTGGATCTCGCCGGGAGCCTGGCCGACCAGTCGGCGGCCTGGCTGGCGCTGCGGCTGAACACCCCGCACCCGCCGGAGACCGGCCGCCCCGCGGACCTGCCCACACTGCTCGCCGCCCCGGGCGCCCGGACCTGGGCGCGCGCCCAGCTCGGCCCGCTGGGGTCCGCCACCGGCACCGTACGGGCCTGGCTGCGCGCCGACGCCCGGCTGCCCGCGGCGGCGGCCGAACTCGGTATCTCGGCTCCCGGCGCGCGCAAACGCCTGGCCAGGGCGGAGGAGAAACTCGGGCGCTCGCTGCTGCATGCGCCGAGCGCCAAGTACGAGCTCTGGCTGGCGATGACGGCGTTGGGAGAGCTCTGAACCGGCGCCGGTCACGCCCACCACTGTGCAAGGAGAAACCAGAACGCCCTCCACAGTGCGGAAGGAAGCTCGCCCCGGTCCGGCAGCCCGTCTAACGTCCTTGCTGTGCGACGCAGTCGGCCCGTCGGGGAGCACGCCAGCCACGACCACGGGGGAGTCGCGGAGGCGTGCTCCCCGCCGGTACGGCCGTACCGGTCCTCGCAGTCGTCGTGCCCAGCTCCTCATCTCTTCTCCTTTCTTCCCGGCCTCCCGGACGGTGGGAACGGATGGGATCCCCGACGCCACCCGCACACGCACAGCCACCGTCGTCGTCGCACCGTGGTCTTCGCCCGGGCCCGCGGCCATGGCTTCGCTCATCCCCCGCCCCGCAGCCGGTGATCCGTACGGGCTTCCGCCGGAAGTCCCCTCTGGGTTCCGTGGGTTGGAGGTAGACGCCCAGCGAGGGGATGTCCAGCGCTTCGGCCAGGTGCCATCCGAGCGGGGCCGTGGTGGCCGAGAGCAGCAGCAGTTCGGTGTCCCGGCCGGTGGCGCGGGCCAGCCCCGTACCCAGCTCCCGGACGAAGTCGGCGGCTGCGCGCAGGAGCGCCCGTCTGCCGCCACCGGAGATGCCGCTCCCGGCGGGGTCCCCGCCCGGCCGGCCGCGCGGATCGGCCGGGAGCGGACACAGACGCAGCCCGGCGGAGTGCACGAGCGGGGCGAAGGACTCATCGGTGGCCAGGGCGACATCGTGTCCGGCTTCCCGGAGGCGGGCGCCGAGTCCGGTGTACGGGGCGACGTCCCCGTACGATCCGGCCGCCGCAAGGAGAATCTTCATGGCTGCTCCGGGGCGGGGCCGCGGCGTACGGCGTTGGCGTGCACCGCCGTCCGCAGGAAACCGGCGAGTCCCGGCCGTTGCTCGGACGGCGGGACGACCAGCGCGAAAGCGCGCGGGTCGGCGGCGAAGTCGTCGGCGATCCTGCCGTGCATATCGGTGGGGCATGGGGCGAACCAGCGCATGATGTGCTGCCGGTGCTCCTCGGCCACCTCCATCGCCGCCTCTCCGTCGGCGGGCTCGTCGGCGTCGAAGACCGCGGTCAGCCGGTGCCGCCACGCGGCGGCCTCGGCCATGATCCGTGCCCAGTCCTTCTTGGTGTGCGCCGCGGCCCTGGCCATGGAGCGCTGGTGCCCCTCGCTGTGCTGCCACTTCAGATGGGCGTCGGTGGCGTAACTGAGGTCGAAGGTGACCTCCCCGAAGACCTCGAACCGCTCCCGCGGAGTCAGCTCCACGCCGGTGCGCTGCACCTCCATGGCGCGCTCGGCGACGTCCAGCAGGCGTTGCAGCTTGGCCATCTGCTCGGTGAGCAGCCGGTGCCGGGCACGCAGCTGGTCCAGGGCGTTGGCCTGGGGGTCCTGGAGAATGGTGACGATCTCGTCGAGCGAGAAGCCCAGCTCGCGGTAGAAGAGAATTTGTTGCAGCCGGGCCAGGTCGGCGTCGCTGTAGAGGCGGTATCCGGCCGGGCTGCGGGCACTTGGCGGAAGCAGCCCCGCCTTGTCGTAGTGATGCAGAGTGCGCACGGTAATGCCCGCGAAACCGGAGACCTGCCCGACCGAGTACGCCATGGAACCGCCTCTCTCCTCGGCGTCCGTGCCCTCGTGGAGCGGACGCCCGGAAGAAGGCTGCACACTGACGCCGGGTGAGGGTCAATCCCCGCAGAGGACAAGGACGACGCCTGACGCCTCGACCGGATACGAGTCCGCTTCTGAAGAGGGTCGCCCGGGCCACGGTGATCCCTCCAGGGTCGGCCCGCTGCTCTCGACGAGAGCCCTGTGCGGTCCCGTCACCCTGCCGATCGGGCCGAGCCATGCGCCGTGGAGCTGCGCCATCCGGGGCGGCGCCTGCACGCCGCACCGCGGCAGGCCGTGCTGCTCTTCCTCGGAGCGGCAGATGTGGGTGTTGACGCGACCATGGGTGGGGCGCCCGGGGGAGCGGGAGGATGCGCGCCCGTGCGCGCACCTCACCGGCCGGTGCCCCGCAAGGTCGCCCAGCAGGTCGGTGGACGCCCTCGAGACCTCGGGCAGCCGGGCTGGGCTGTCGGTGGCTCTGCGGAGCGCCACGTCACTCCCCTACCGGGGCGCGATGACGGTACTGAGCGGGTCCGGGGCACGGTGGGGTCGCTCGCGGCAGCGCTCGTTCGGCGTCAGCGCTCCGATGGGCCGCAGAAGGGTGCAGAGTGGGGGTATGGGCCTCCGGCGTCGCCTTGCGGATCTGTGGCAGCCGTGGCAACCGGGTCACGCGCTCGTCGCGGTTCCGCTCGCGCTGATCGTTGCGATCACGGTCGTGGACGTCCTGGCCCCCGCCCACGTCCATCTCGGTCCCTTTCTGGTCGTCGCCCCCGCCATCACGCCCTGGTTGGCCGGGCCACGACTCACCGCGCTGGTCGGTGCCCTGGCCGTGGTGGCCCAGGCGATCATCGCGATTCTGCGCGACCGCGACGAGCTGTTCTCGACGAACCACCAGGTGCAGATTGCCGCCCTGACGATGATCTCGCTCCTCCTCGTGGTCTTCTCCCGCCAGCACGAGCGCCGCATCCGTGAGCTGGACCGGGTCCGGTCGGTGTCCGAAGCTACACAGCGGGTGGTTCTGCGGCCGCTGCCCCATCGGATGGGCCCGCTGCGGATCGCCTCCTCGTACGTGGCCGCCGAGGACGAAGCGCAGATCGGCGGGGACCTGTACGCGGCGACCCGCACCGGTGGCGGCGCGCGTCTGATCATCGGTGACGTCCGGGGCAAAGGCCTCACCTCCATCAGCGACGCCTCCGTTCTCATGGGCGCCTTCCGGGAAGCCGCACACCGGACCCCCACCCTGGTCGAACTCGCCGACACCCTGGAGAACAGCTTCTGCCGGCACCTGGCCGAGCACACCCATCACCCCGAGGCGGACGAGTTGCACGAGCACTTCGTCACCGCCCTGATGCTCGACATCCCCGATGAGGACCACCTGGTGCAGATGATCGACTGCGGACACCCTCCGCCCCTGCTGCTGCGCGGACACCGCGTGACCACCCTGCACGCCCGCCACCCCAAGCCCCCGCTGGGCATGTGCGGTTTGCCGAGGACCGGCTTCACGCTCGATCCGTTCACCTTCGAGGACGACGACACGCTCCTGCTCTACACCGACGGCGTCATCGAGGCGCGCGCCTCCGACCGGTCCTTCTATCCCCTCGCCGAGCGCGTCGCCCAATGGACCGGCAGCGGTCCCGAAGCACTGCTCCACCACATACGCGACGACCTCATCGCTCACGCCGGCGGGCGCCTGGGCGACGACGCGGCCATGGTGGTGATCCAACGCTCGCCCAAACTCCAGCCGGGCCACCACCTCAAGAAGATCATCCACCTCAACGGCGTCCCCCACCACGCCGACGAAGCACCGGAGACCGGAGCCACCGCGCACCCAGCTCGCCGCCAGGAATGATCACAGGCAGCGCCGGGTGTTTTGTCCACGGAGGTTCGTGAGGGGCTCGCGGCTGGTGTGTGCGACTGCAAGGCGGTGGGTGGCGGTGTGTGCCAGGCGCGTGGGCCGGGCGGGATGTGTCGGAGAGGGCCTGGGGCCGCCGATGCGTTCCCACGGGACCAACTGAGATGGCAGCTGTGCTCCCACTGACCAACTGAGACGAAAACTGAGACGGAGAACGACGAAGGCCCCGACCATGATCGGTCGGGGCCTTCGTCTGCCCTGCTGGGCGGGGGCGGAGGATACGAGATTCGAACTCGTGAGGGGTTGCCCCCAACACGCTTTCCAAGCGTGCGCCCTAGGCCTCTAGGCGAATCCTCCGCCGCAAACAATACAAGACCGGAAGGAGTGCTCGCGAACTCGTTCCCACCCCCTCCGATCCGCTAGGGTGGGGCTCAGCCCCTCACGCGGCGCTATCTCACCGAACTCCCCCAGGGCCGGAAGGCAGCAAGGGTAAGTGAGCTCTGGCGGGTGCGTGAGGGGCCCCTGTCGTTGGGGGCGGCTCGTTGTCAGTCGGGGCCGATATCGTCGTATGCGTGTCGTCCCTCGCGCTCTACCGCCGTTACCGCCCCGAGTCCTTCGCCGAGGTCATCGGGCAGGAGCATGTCACCGGTCCGCTGCAGCAGGCGCTGCGCAACAACCGGGTCAATCACGCCTATCTGTTCAGCGGCCCGCGCGGCTGCGGCAAGACGACCAGCGCCCGCATCCTCGCCCGCTGTCTGAACTGTGCGGAGGGCCCCACGCCCACGCCTTGCGGGGAGTGCCAGTCCTGCCATGACCTGGCGCGCAACGGGCCCGGTTCCATCGACGTCATCGAGATCGACGCCGCGTCCCACGGCGGTGTGGACGACGCGCGTGAGCTGCGCGAGAAGGCCTTCTTCGGGCCGGCTTCGAGCCGTTACAAGATCTACATCATCGATGAGGCGCACATGGTCACCTCAGCGGGCTTCAATGCCCTGCTGAAGGTGGTGGAGGAGCCGCCGGAGCATCTGAAGTTCATCTTCGCCACGACCGAGCCCGAGAAGGTCATCGGCACGATCCGGTCGCGGACTCATCACTACCCCTTCCGTCTCGTGCCGCCCGGCACACTCCGCGACTACCTCGGCGAGGTGTGCCGGCGAGAGGAGATCCCCGTCGAGGACGGTGTGCTCCCCCTGGTCGTACGGGCCGGGGCGGGCTCCGTGCGGGACTCCATGTCCGTCATGGACCAGCTTCTCGCCGGTGCGGCGGCGGACGGTGTGACATATGCCATGGCCACGGCCCTGCTCGGCTACACCGACGGCTCGTTGCTCGACAGCGTCGTCGACGCGTTCGCCGCGGGCGACGGCAGCGCCGCCTTCGAGGTCGTGGACCGCGTGATCGAGGGGGGCAACGACCCTCGGCGTTTCGTTGCCGATCTGCTCGAACGCCTTCGTGACCTGGTGATTCTCGCGGCCGTGCCGGACGCGGCGGAGAAGGGTCTGATCGACGCCCCGGCGGATGTCGTGGAGCGGATGCAGGCCCAGGCCTCGGTCTTCGGTCCGGCCGAGCTCAGCCGGGCGGCCGACCTGGTCAACGAAGGGTTGACCGAGATGCGTGGCGCCACGTCGCCGCGGCTGCAGCTGGAGCTGATCTGCGCGCGGTTGCTGCTGCCCGCGGCCTTCGACGACGTGCGCTCGGTGCAGGCCCGGCTGGAGCGCCTGGAGCGCGGGGCCCTGGCGGGCGGGCTGTCCGGGCCGGGCCCCGGCCCGGCGGTGGGGTACGTACCGGGGCCGGACGCCCACGATGCCGCCGCCTCGCCCTCCTCTCCCGCCATGCCCGTGGGCCCGGCGGGAGCCCGCGCAGCTCTGCCGGGACGGGCGGCCCAGGGCTCGGGCGGGCCGCAGGCGTCCCAGGGTGCGGCGCCGACTGCCCAGGCGCCGGCGGCCACCGACGCCGTGCCGGGGCACTCCGCGGAAGCCGGGTCCTCCGACGAAGCGGAGAACGGCGGGCCCGCGGGCGCGTGGCCTGCGGGGGCGCAGCCCGAAGCGCCGGGCACAGGCCCACGGCCGAGCGCGGCGCCGCAGACGGACGGCCCCGCGGCCGAGGCCCCCGCCGGGCAGCGGTCCGGAGCGTGGCCCGGCGCGGGAGGCCGAGGCACCGGGGCGGACAGTGGCCGCGGACCGGCCCAGCAGGAGTCCGCACCGGGCGGCGGCGCAGCCCCGCGCCCCGGCGCGTGGCCCACGAGCGCGCGGCCCGGTGCGCCCGGGAGCGGCGCGGCAGCACAGCCGGGCGGGTCCACGGGAGAGAACGGGGCAGCACCACGGCCGGGTGCCTGGCCGGCCGGGGGTACGCACTCCGGTTTCCCGGGCGGCGGACAGCAGCCCGGGGCAGGCAGCGGTCCCTTCAGCGGTGCGCCCGCTCCCGGCGGAGGAGCGCCACAGGCGGCGGGCGGTGCCGCACCGGGAGCGGCCCAGGGCGCCGTACAGATCCGGCAGATGTGGCCGGACATCCTCGAGGCGGTGAAGAACCGTCGTCGCTTCACCTGGATTCTGCTGAGCCAGAACGCCCAGGTGGCAGGGCTCGACGGCAGCACTCTCCAGCTCGCGTTCTCCAACGCGGGAGCCCGGGACAGCTTCGTCGGCGGCGGCAGCGAGGACGTACTGAGGCAGGCTCTGAGCGACTCACTTGGCGTGCAGTGGAAGGTCGAGGCGATCGTCGATCCCTCGGGTGGCGGTGGTGCGCAGGGCGGGGGACCGTCCGGTCCGGGCTTCGGCGGGGGCAGCGGCCCCACGGGTCCCCGTCCGAGCGCCCCCGCTCCGGCTCCGGTCCAGCCGCAGCAGCCGGTACGCCCCGAGGCGCCCGCCCCGGAGGCCTCCCCGCGGACCGCCGCGCCGGAAGCGAGGCCGCGCCCCGAGGCGCGGGCGCACCGCGAGCCCGAGCCCCCTCCGTTCTCCATCGAGGACGACATGCCGGCTGAGGACGACCCGGACCTCGACGACACGGCGCTGAGCGGCCACGATCTGATCGTCCGGGAGCTCGGCGCGACCGTCGTCGAGGAATTCATGCACGAGTAGGCGACGACAGGCCCGACAAAGTCCCGGAGCGGGCCCCGCAGGTACTGAGCGGAGCAGGTACTGAACAAACACGCGGGGGCTACGAGCGGGTCCTGAGCAGCGCGGGCGGGTGGACGCCTGGCACGTCTCGGCGGCCCGGCCGCCCTCTGCCGCCGGACCAGGGCTTCTTTCGTACGGCGTAGGGCGCGTTGCCCTGCGAGCACGTAGGCTCGGGCTACTGGAACAACATCGTCGAGTGCCAGGAGCGAAGCCGTGATTCCCGGTGGAGAGCAGCCCAATATGCAGCAGTTGCTGCAGCAGGCTCAGAAGATGCAGCAGGACCTCGCCGCGGCCCAGCAGGAACTGGCCGAGACCCCTGTCGAGGGTTCCTCGGGCGGCGGGCTCGTCAAGGCCACGGTCAGCGGAGCCGGTGAGCTCCAGGGCCTGGTCATCGACCCCAAGGCCGTGGATCCTGAGGACACGGAGACCCTCGCGGATCTCGTCCTCGCGGCTGTCCGTGACGCGAACAACGCCGCGCAGGAGCTCCAGCAGCAGAAGCTCGGCCCGCTCGCCGAGGGCCTCGGCGGAATGCCGGGACTGCCCTTCTGACCGGCCGCGGACAGGGCTCCGCGGCGGCAGTCGGCCGGTTCTGATCCGATCCTTAGTGCGGATCAACTAGCGTACGCAGCAGGAAAGAAGAAGGAGACGGCGTTCCGTGTACGAAGGCGTGGTCCAGGACCTCATCGACGAGTTGGGCAGGCTGCCCGGCGTCGGTCCCAAGAGCGCGCAGCGGATCACCTTCCACATCCTCCAGGCCGAGCCGGCCGACGTCCGTCGGCTCGCCCACGCGCTGACCGAGGTCAAGGCCAAGGTCCGGTTCTGTGCCGTCTGCGGCAATGTCGCGCAGGAGGAACAGTGCCGGGTCTGCCAGGACCCGCGCCGCGACCGGGCGGTCATCTGCGTCGTCGAGGAGCCGAAGGACGTCGTCGCGATCGAGCGGACCCGTGAGTTCCGCGGCCGTTACCACGTGCTCGGCGGGGCGATCAGCCCCATCGAGGGCGTGGGCCCGGACGACCTGCGGATCAGGGAACTGCTGGCCCGGCTCGCCGACGGCGCCGTCACCGAGCTGATCCTGGCCACCGACCCGAATCTCGAGGGGGAGGCCACCGCCACCTACCTCGCGCGCATGGTCAAGCCCATGGGTCTGAAGGTCACGCGACTGGCCAGCGGGCTCCCCGTCGGGGGAGACCTGGAGTATGCCGACGAGGTCACGCTGGGCCGTGCCTTCGAAGGGAGACGACTTCTCGATGTCTGACGCCACGCTCCACGACACCCAGCCGGACCCGGACGACTTCGCCGTTCAGATCGCAGACCAGGTCGAGAGCTTCATCGTCGCGGTCACGGAAGTGGCGAAGGGCGACGAGCCCGGCAGCGCGATCCCGTATCTCCTGCTGGAGGTGTCCCAGCTGCTCCTGGCGGGCGGCCGGCTGGGCGCGCACGAGGACATCGTTCCCGACGAGCGGTACGAGGCGGACGCGGGCCCGGAGCCTGACGACGTCGACGAGCTGCGTGAGCGCTTCGCCCAGCTGCTCGACCCCGCCGATGTGTACTCCGAGGTGTTCGACCCCTACGTTCCGCGCAGCGAGCCGGTGGCCTGCCGGATCTCCGACGACCTCGCGGACATCATCACCGATCTGCGGCACGGCATGGCCCACTACCGGGCGGGCCGGGTGACCGAGGCCCTGTGGTGGTGGCAGTTCTCGTACTTCTCCAACTGGGGCCCCACTGCCTCCGCCGCCCTGCGCGCCCTTCAGTCGCTGCTGGCCCACATCCGCACGGAGAGCCCGCTGGACGAGCTGGACGGCCTGGACACGGACACGGTCGCGGCGTCGGACGACGGGTCGCTGGAGGAGGAGGCGGGGCGGGTGATGGCCCAGGAGATCGCCGCCCCACTGGGCATGCGCACCGCCCGCCGTTGACGGCAGTCGGCTGAGCCCGTGACGGTCCGGAGCCCCCGGCTGAGGCCCGTACGACCCGGTGCGCCCGTAGGCCGAGCCCTGTGACGGCCGGAGCCCCGGTGGGCCGGGCCCGGAGCTCTCCTGCTGAGGCCCGTACTGCCCGGAACACCCGGATCCGGCCCTGTGACGGCCCGGAGCACCCTGAACCGCGCCCCCTCGTTCCTGGCCGGCTGGGCCACGTCACAGCGCGGAGCCCCGGCCGGCCGTACTCGGGCGGCCCGGAGCCGAGCCCGCCGCGTACCCCGGATGCGTGCGCCCATCGCACACGCCGGTGTGAACTGGGTTACGTTTCCGTGTGCTCTGTCCCCGAGCGGGCAGGGGCCTTCCCGGAGCGGGCCCGGGAAGCAGAGGGCCTCGGATGATCACGTAGTGAGCTTCGTGTCTCACGATGCGATATCACGATGGCCTTTCCCACCTGCTCGTTAGACTGAGCCGACCGAAGGATCCTGATTCGGGGTCCCCGGAAGACAGAGTTACGAGGAGCGCACGTGGGCCTTGTCGTGCAGAAGTACGGCGGCTCCTCCGTTGCGGATGCCGAAGGCATCAAGCGCGTCGCCAAGCGGATCGTCGAAGCCAAGAGGAGCGGCCACCAGGTGGTCGTCGTGGTTTCGGCGATGGGTGACACGACGGACGAGTTGATCGATCTCGCCGCGCAGGTATCCCCCATTCCTGCCGGGCGTGAGTTCGACATGCTGCTGACCGCCGGAGAGCGGATCTCCATGGCGCTGCTGGCGATGGCGATCAAAAACCTCGGTCACGAGGCGCAGTCGTTCACCGGCAGCCAGGCCGGAGTCATCACCGACTCGGTCCACAACAAAGCGCGGATCATCGATGTCACGCCGGGCCGTATCCAGCAGTCCGTCGACGAGGGCAATATCGCCATCGTCGCCGGTTTCCAGGGTGTGTCCCAGGACAAGAAGGACATCACCACCCTCGGCCGCGGCGGTTCCGACACCACCGCGGTGGCCCTCGCCGCCGCGCTGAACGCCGAGGTGTGCGAGATCTACACCGATGTCGACGGTGTCTTCACCGCCGACCCGCGGGTCGTGACGAAGGCCCGCAAGATCGATTGGATCTCGTTCGGGGACATGCTGGAGCTCGCCAGCTCCGGCTCCAAGGTGCTGCTGCACCGCTGCGTCGAGTACGCACGCCGATACAACATTCCGATCCACGTCCGGTCGTCGTTCTCCGGCCTCCGGGGCACGTGGGTCAGCAACGAACCGCGAGGGGACGACCAGCCGATGGAGCAGGCGATCATTTCGGGGGTTGCCCACGACACGTCCGAGGCCAAGGTCACGGTCGTCGGGGTGCCGGACAAGCCGGGCGAGGCCGCGACGATCTTCCGTGCGATCGCCGATGCGGAGATCAACATCGACATGGTGGTGCAGAACGTCTCGGCCGCGTCGACCGGTCTGACCGACATCTCCTTCACCCTGCCGAAGACCGAGGGCCGTAAGGCGATCGCGGCGCTGGAGCGGACGAAGAGCGCCATAGGGTTCGAATCGCTGCGCTACGACGACCAGATCGCCAAGATCTCGCTGGTCGGCGCGGGCATGAAGACCAACCCGGGCGTCACGGCGGGCTTCTTCGAGGCCCTCTCCAACGCCGGGGTCAATATCGAGTTGATCTCCACCTCGGAGATCCGGATCTCCGTCGTCACCCGTGCCGACGAGGTCAACGAGGCCGTCCGTGCGGTGCACTCCGCCTTCGGCCTGGACAGCGAGAGCGACGAAGCCGTCGTGTACGGAGGTACCGGCCGATGACTGCCGCCCCTGCGGGCCGTAAGCCCACCCTGGCCGTCGTCGGCGCCACCGGCGCCGTCGGCACCGTGATGCTCGGCATCCTCTCGGAGCGCGCCGATGTCTGGGGCGAAATCCGCCTCATCGCCTCGCCCCGCTCGGCCGGCAAGAAGCTGGTCGTCCGCGGCGAGGAGGTCGAGGTCGTTGCGCTGAGCGAGGAGGCCTTCGAGGGCGTCGACGTCGCGATGTTCGACGTCCCGGACGAGGTGTCGGCACACTGGGCGCCGATCGCCGCCGCCAAGGGCGCGGTCGCCGTCGACAACTCCGGCGCCTTCCGGATGGACCCCGACGTCCCGCTGGTCGTTCCCGAGGTGAACGCCCACGCGGCCAGGGTCCGCCCGCGCGGCATCATCTCCAACCCCAACTGCACGACGCTCTCGATGATCGTCGCGATGGGTGCGCTGCACTCCGAGTGGGGTCTGTCCGAGCTGATCGTCTCCTCGTACCAGGCCGTTTCCGGCTCGGGCAAGGAGGGCGTCGACACCCTGCGCGACCAGATCGCCAAGGTGGCGGGTACGGACCTGGGCACGCACCCCGGCGATGTACGCCGGGCGGTGGGCGAGTTCGGTCCGTACCCGGCGCCGATCGCGCTCAATGTGGTGCCGTTCGCGGGTTCGCTCAAGGACGACGGCTGGACTTCCGAGGAGCTCAAGGTCCGCAACGAGTCCCGCAAGATCCTCGGGCTGCCGGACCTGCGGGTCACCGCGACGTGTGTCCGTGTCCCCGTCGTCACGACGCACTCGCTGACCGTGCACGCGCGGTTCGAGAGCGAGGTCACGGTCGCCAAGGCGCACGAGATCCTGTCCGGCGCGCCCGGCGTGGTGCTGTGCGACAACCCCGCCGAGGGTGAGTTCCCGACCCCCGCGGACGTCGTCGGTACGGACCCGACCTGGGTCGGCCGGGTCCGGCGCTCCATGGACGACCCGCACGCGCTGGAACTCTTCGTGTGCGGCGACAACCTCCGCAAGGGCGCTGCGCTGAACACCGCTCAGATCGCGGAAGTTGTCGCGGCCGAGTTCGGCTCCGCGTAGCGGATCAGCGGCACCTCCGCGCACCATGTGAAGATTATGTGATCAAGTCGTTGGTCCATACCGCTTGAACTGGACCAACGATCTGTTCGACTATTCGCTCCCCACCCACTGCAACCGCGCAGTGGGTGGGGAGCGTCTTTGCTGCCATCGCTCGAAGTCGCTATGACAAATGGGGAATTTGGGAAGAACGGTGCGCATGAGGGCATTCAGAGCTTTGTCAAAAGCGGTTGCTCACGCGTACAACCCTGACGGGGGGAAGCGTGTCCAACAGGCGTGGCAGAGGTATTCGGCATGGCAGCGACCCATGGGGGCGGCGCAGCGGTCCTGCGTCCGCTCCGTCCCCGCGCGACCGGCGGCATGCCGGTGATCGCGCCGATGCCGGCCGCCCGTCCCACGCGTCTTCCGTCGCAGCGCGAGGGCTCTGACGAGGCGATGGCAGCGGGCACCACAGTCGACCACCTCACCGAGACCTACCGCGCCCACTACCGGTCGCTGCTCGGGCTGGCGGCTCTCCTTCTCGACGACACGGCCTCGTGCGAGGACGTCGTCCAGGAAGCCTTCATCCGGGTGCATTCCGCACGCAAGAGGGTCCGTGATCCGGAGAAGACCCTCGCGTATCTCCGGCAGACCGTCGTCAACCTGTCCCGCTCCGCACTGCGCCGCCGCATCCTCGGGCTGAAGCTGCTCTCCAAGCCGATGCCCGACATGGCCAGTGCCGAGGAGGGTGCGTACGAACAGCTGGAGCGCGACCAATTGATCAAGGCAATGCGCGGACTGCAGCGCCGGCAGCGCGAGGTCCTCGTGCTGCGCTACTTCGCCGATATGACCGAGGCACAGGTCGCCGAGACGCTCGGCATATCGCTCGGCTCGGTCAAGGCGTACGGATCGCGGGGGATCGCGGCGCTGCGCGTCGCCATGGAGGCCCCGGCATGAGTGACAAGAACCACGGACCGGACAGGCTGCCCGAGCCGCCCGGGCCGGACGGCCCCGAGGGCCCGGACGGGCTGGGCGGGGACGAACAGGCACTGAGGCGGCTGTTGCACACCGCCGTCGAGGAGATCGAGCCCGCACCGGACGCACTGGAGCAACTACGGCACGCCGTCCCGGCCCGCCGCGCCCGCAAGCGTCAGGCCCTCGTCGGCGCGGCGGCCGCGGTGATCCTCGCCGGTACGGCGGTGCCCGCGCTCGTCCATGTCGCGCGGAGCGACGGCGTGACCGAGGCTCATCCGGCCAACGCCGGGCACAGCGAGCGGACCCATGGGGGCGCCGAGGGCACCCAGTCCGAGACCGAGGACGGCACGAAGGAGCGCCGGCCGTCCGGCAAGGAGACCAAGGGCGGAGAGCGCGGCAAGGGCGGAACGAAGGACGACACCTCCCGGCAGCCGGGCGGCAGCACGGCCGGCGGCGGAGTCGATCCGTCCGAGACCATGGCGGCCACGTCGCCGACCTGCGCCCGCAACCAGCTGGCCGGCGGCATCGCCTCACCCGGCACGATGGACGGCTCGAGCGCCGTCTACGGCTCGTTCCAGGTCACCAACACCTCAGGAACCGCCTGCACGGTGGACGGCGGCGGGCAGGTCGTCGCAGCCGCACAGGGCGCCGCCGACAGTACGCGCATCTCCGTCCTCGACCACACGGCCGGAGACCCGGCCACCGGTCTGCCGGATCCGGCCACCCAGCCGCAGCAGGTGATCCTCCAGCCCGGCGTCGCGTACGAGGTCAAGTTCGCCTGGATCCCCGCGGACGGCGGGTCGGGCGGCTGTCCCGCCCCGGGCTCCTCACCCGACCCCGGCAGCTCCGGGAGCGCGGGAGAGCCTGAAGGACAGTCCGCGGCCGAGACGTCCGCCGACGAACCGGGCACCCAGCCCTCGGGCAGCGTGGAGCTCAGCCATACGCCACAGGCCGGAGACCCGGCCGCGGCGAACGCCACGATCACCAATGTCTGCGCGGGCACGATCTACCGCACGGGAGCGCTGGCGACGGCCTGAACTCGCCCTCCTCGGAGTCCGGTCGGACCACAGGAGGGGAGCGGCACGGGGCGGATCCATCGCCAGGGATCCGTCCCGCGGCCGTTGTCCGTGCGGTCCACAGCGGCGCGCGCCGCGTCGGTGGTTGGTGTGTCCGGGGGAGTGGTGGGAGACGTGCCCGGGCGGGCCGCTGGTTGGTGCGCCGGTCCCGGGCCGGGCTCTGGTGCCCGGGCCCCGCCCCGGGTTCTGGGCCCGGGCTCTGCTGCCCGCACGGCCCCGGGCGGGCGGCGGATCTCGTCGGTGGTTGGTGCATCCCGGGTGTCGGCCGCCACGTCCGCCTCGGCAAGTGCCGCCCTGTCCGGCTCGGCGATCCTTGGCGGATCTGGGGCATCGGTGGTGGGCGTGAGCGCACCCGGGGGCTCGGTGGTGGGCGCGCCCGGGGCGTCGGTGGTGGGGCGCATCCGCCTTGTCGATCGGCACGCTCGCCCCGTCCATCGCCGGTGCCTCGGTCGCACCCGGGGTCGGTCACCCCGCCCCTGGCCATACCCCGGAGGCCGCTGCTCCGCCCATGGCCCGTACCGTGGTGGTGTGTACCGATTCCTGCTGACCCCCCGCTGGTGGGGGATCAACCTCTTCGTCGTGCTCGGCGTGCCCTTCTGTCTCTTCATGGGCAGCTGGCAGCTCGGCCGTTTCGAGGCACGTGTGGAATCCCACCAGGAGCAGCAGCGGGACAGCGACGACCATGTGAGGGACGCCGCCGCGCCCTTGGCCGACCTGCTGCCGGTCACCAAGGCGACCTCCGGCAGGCTCGCCACCGCCACCGGTCGCTACGCCACCCAACTGCTCGTCCCGGACCGTCGATTGGGCGACAAACGCGGCTTCTACGTCCTCACCCTGCTGCGAACGGAAAGAGGCGACGCCCTCCCGGTCGTACGCGGCTGGCTCCCCGGGAACGCCGACCCCGCCACGGTCCCCCGGCCGCCGCGCGGCACGGTCACCGTCACCGGTGCGCTCCAAGCCTCGGAGAACCAGGGCACCGACGGGGTGCACACCGGAGGTCTCCCCGACGGACAGCTCGGCATGATCAGCGCAGCATCTCTCGTCAACCTGGTGCCGTACCGCGTGTACGACGCGTGGATCACCCTCCCCGAGGGCCGGACGCAGGGCGCGCTGCGCCCGGTGCCCCCTGCCGCCCCTCAGGGCACCGGCTTGGACCTCAAGGCGTTCCAGAACCTCGGGTACACCGGCGAGTGGTTCGTCTTTGCGGGCTTCGTCGTCTTCATGTGGTTCCGCCTCCTCCGCCGGGAGGCCGAGGCTCAGCGCGATCTGGCCCTGGGCCTCCTCCCGGAGCAGCCGGAACCCGAGAGCCCCGAACCCTCCACGCGGTCCGAGCCGGCCCCCGCTCAGTCCACCTCGGGCCCGGGCACTTAGTGCCGCGTCAGCCAGGGTTCACTCCGCTCGCTGCCCTGGCACGGCCTTTCCCTGAGCTACCTTCCCCGGCCGGAGGCTGGGGGAGGACTCCCAACCGCGTTGCTCGACCGGCCGCGTAGGCCCTCCCCTGGCCTTCGGCAATGGGCCCCCCAGAGGCCGATCCGGCGCTTGCAGCCGACCGCACCAGGTCACCTCGCCACCGGGCAAACCGTGACTAACGCGGCACCGGTAAGCCCTGCCTGGCCGATCGTGTCGGGCCCGCGATGCCTGGGGCAGCCCCCGCCGGGCTGGGCAACTACGGCACCTCCGCTGCGTTTGTCGGAGGAGCACTCCTCGGCCTTCGGCATGGGGCCCAGTACGAGGCGGTCCCGCCGGATTCCGTACGTGGGCCCCACCCCCGTGCGATGCTCCCCCAGTCTTCGGCTGGGTGGGGGTGCCCCCGGCCGAGGGCTGGGGGAGTGCCCCACATCCGACGCCGCAGGCTCGTCCCTCTGAAGACCGCCCGGCCAGGGCCTGAGCGCGAACCCGACCACACCCGGCGCTCGGGTTGGGCTCCGGAATTCAGCGAACGAACCGATCCGGCTCAGCACGCACGGAGATCCAAGGCCTCAGCCCGCCCGCAGGTACCTCTCCGCGAAGTCGATCTCGAGCCGCAGCTGCTTGATCCGCTCCTCCACCACCAGAGACCCGTGGCCCGCCTCGTACCGGTACACCTCGTGCGGCGCCCCTCTCTCCTCCAGCCTTCGGACGTAGTTCTCCACCTGGCGGATGGGGCATCGTGGGTCGTTCACTCCCGCCGAGATGTAGACCGGGGCCCGCACCTGGTCCACATAGGTCAGCGGTGACGAGGCCTCGAACCGCTCCGGCACCTCCTCCGGCGTCCCGCCCAGCAGCGTGCGGTCCATGGCCTTCAGCGCCTCCATCTCGTCGTGGTAGGCGGTGACATAGTCGGCAACCGGTACGGCCGCCAGCCCCAGTGCCCATGCGTCCGGCTGTGTCCCCAGCCCCAGCAGCGTCAGATATCCGCCCCAGGAACCGCCCGCCAGCACCAGCCGCTCAGGGTCGGAGAGCCCGGACTCCACCGCCCACTCGCGTACCGCCGCGATGTCCTCGAGCTCGATCAGCCCCACCCGGTGCTTCAGCGCATCCGTCCACTCCCGGCCGTACCCGGTGGAGCCGCGGTAGTTGACCCGAACCACCGCGAAGCCGTGGTCCACCCAGGCCGCCGGGCCCGCCGCGAAGGCGTCGCTGTCGTGCCAGGTCGGCCCACCGTGGATATCGAAGACGGTCGGGAACGGCCCCTCCCCGTCCGGCTTCTGTACGAGGGCGTGCACACGGCCGCCCGGACCATCCACCCACACGTCGGTGACAGGCACCGACTCCGGAGCCTTCATCCCCGGCGGGTCCAGAACCGCCCGCCCCGTCGTCGACCGGACCACCGGAGGCAGTGCCGCCGAGGACCAGAGGAACTCCACCGACCCGTCCGGGCGGGGCGTCGCCCCCGAGACCGTCCCGGGTGGTGTCTCCAGCAGCGTCAGCTCATGGGAGGCCGGCTCGTACCGCCAGAGCTTGCTGCGCGCCTGGTGGCTCTGCTCGATCAGCAGTGCCGGGCCATCCGGAGACGCTCCCGCCCCGCCCGCCTCGCGGGAGGACGTCCGCTCGGACGGCGGTGGGAACCACTCCGCGTCGATGTCCCCGGGTAGGTCGATGGCGAGGGCGGTCTCCTCGCCGCTCACCGGATCCCAGATCATCGGCTCCCAGCGCCCGCTCCGCTGGTGCCCGACCAACATCCGGGAGTCGCCGTCGAACGGGGCGAAGCCCAGGCAGCTGAGGCCGAGTTCCTCCGTGCCGCCCTTGGTGTCGTCCAGCTCTGCGACAACGGTGCCGTCCAGGCGTAGAACGCGCAGGGCCGAGTGCATCGCGTCCCCGTGCTCCGTGTGCTCCACCGCGATCAGCGTGCCGTCGTGGGACAGGTCGGCGACGCCCGCCGACTCCCGGTGCCGGTAGATTTCCACGGGCTCGGCACCGGGCCGTAGCACATGGACCGTCGACCCCTCCTCGTCCGTGGACCGTCCGACAACCGCCGTGCCGTCCCGGCCCAGCGCCAGCCCGGCCGGATAGGAGGGTTCGAGCCCCGGCGTGGCGGGCTCGTCCTCACCGCCGCCGAAGGGCTGCCTCAGCCATACGCCGAACTCGTCCCCGTCAGTGTCGCTGAACCACCAGATCCAGGCGCCGTCCGGCGACAGCAGGCCGTCCGTCGTGCCGTTCGGCCGCTTCGTGGCCTGTCGTTGCTCGCCCGTGGAGCGGTCCCACGCGTACAGCTCGTAGGTCCCCGTCGCGTTGGAGACGAACAGCGACCGGTCCGGTGCGTCCTCCGCCCAGTCCGGCAGCCCGACCCGCGGTGCCCTGAAGCGCTTCTCCCAGTCGGGCATCGGTCGCGGGGAGCCAGTGGTGTCGTCAGTCATGGCCCCATTCTGCGCAGATCCGCCGACAACGCGGTGCCGAGGCCCCCAACCTGTGGATAACTCCCGCGCCCGGCCCCCGTCCTGCCCTCGCGGCGTCCCCGCGACACCCGGGAGCGGCTCGGCCCGGAAGCGCCGAGCCCCGTCCACGATGTGATGCCGTTCCGCCGGTCTGCCTTCTCCGGTGGAGTGACAGGCCTATTGCGCCGACCACGGTCACGGCCGGGCTCCGAGGCCGTCCCAGCCGGGCCCGAAGGCCGCGCGAGGCGAGCGAAACCGAGGTGGACACAGAGAGCGACCGTATTCCTGCAGTGGGTGTCGAGGAAAGGTGATCACGCCCGGCCGGGCGCTCCACGCCTGTCGTTCTCGCAGGTCAAGAGGGAGAGGGGTCGCCGTGGGGCGATGATCCTCAGCAGGTGAGAAGCTGGACTCAGGGGAGCCGTCCACCGGGGAGTGAGCCCGATGGGAACCAGCATGCATGTGGTCTGGAGCAAGAAGGACCCTGGCAAGGTCGTCTACGAGACGTACGCGATCGTGACCACCGAGAAGGGCGACAGCCCCCAGGCGGCAGTCCGCAGCCGCAAGCACGAGGTCGTCGTACGGAGCCGGACGCACGCTGCGGAGATCGCGGCCGAGCACGGATACGAGCTCTTCGGGGAGGGCGAAGCCTGGGAGAGCCTGCCCGAGGAGTGACGCGTAGGGCGGGGCAGGGTGCCGGGCTGTGCCGCGGCGGTGTCCGGACGCCCGCCGACGCCGCACGGCGGCACCGCCGCATAGCCCGAAGCGCGGCGCCCCTACGTGTCCGAACGCCGTGGCGGTGTGTCAGCCGGGAAACGGCCTGCCGCCCGCAAGGACATGACGTACCGCGCGCAAGGCGTGCAAGTCCTCGAGCGGGTTGCCGTCCACGACCAGAACGTCGGCCCGGTAGCCCTCGGCGATCCGTCCGGTCTCGGAGGCGATTCCCAGGGCGCGGGCGGCATCCGTGGTGGCCATGTCGATGATCTTTGCATGCGGAATGCCCAGGTATGTATAGAACTCCAGGCTGTTGACGAATCCGTCGAATGCGGCGCGGGTCACTCCGGCGTCCGTGCCCGCGATCATGGGCACCTCGAGCTCGGCCATCCAGCGCATGGAGGAGAACAACTCCTCGGCCCTCTCCTCACCCACCCGCCGTGCAAACGCTCGCCAGTTGGGGCTGGTGGCCGTGCACACCTGGATCCCGTCGGCCTTTATCCTCTCGGCAAGGTCCTCGCGCAGATCGAAGCCGCCGTCTGCGGCCATCCACGTGCAGTGCTCGATGGTACGGACCCCGGCATCCACGGCCGCCTCGATGCCCGCGGTCCCGTGCGCGTGGACGGCAACGGGCAGTCCGGACCGCCCCGCCTCCTCCACGACGATACGCAGCTCGTCGGCGCCGAACTGGGAGTCCCAGATCGCCGGACCGCCTTTGGTGAGTCCGCCGCCGGTCGCCATCACCTTGATGACGTCCGCTCCCGCGCGTGCGTTGCGCCGCACCAGGTCACGGACGGCGTTCTCACCCTCGACTTCGCCCCCGAAGAACCAGCAGTGGCCACCGGGAGAGGTCAACGGTGTCATGGCGGAAAGGATCCGTGGCCCCGGCAGCTCCCCTTGCGCCACCGCGTCGCGCAGGCGTACGGAAAGCCCGTTCCGGTCGCCCAGATCCCTCACTGTGGTCACTCCGGTACCGAGCAGCTGCCGTGCCCGGACAGCCATGCCGTCCAGCAGGGCGTCGTCGGTGCCGCTCCGGACGCTCGCGACCGGATCCTCGCTCGCATCGAAGATCAAATGAGTATGGCAGTCGATGAGCCCTGGCAGCAGGGTGGCATCCGGGAACGACAGTGTGGCCGGCCCGGCGTCGGCGAACCGGTCGACGGCGGTACGAGGGCCGACGGCGGCGATCCTTCCGCCACGGACGAGGACAGCGCCGTCCTCGAGACACTGGCCGTCGGGGCCTGTGATGACGCGTCCGGCTTTGATCAATATCTCTGCCATGCTGCCACTTCTGTTGGTATGCAGTGTCGACCGTTCGGTCACTTTCTCGGGGGCTTCCGGTCACCGCCGCGCTTCACGTCATCGCCGTCATCGCCGCGCTTCAAGCGCCTGGGAGACGGCGACCAGTTGGCGCGCGTCGGCGTCAAGGCTGTCCTCGCTCGGCAGTGCCACACCGAACGCCGGTGAGTCAGCGGCCACACCGGACGCCTGGGCCTGGAGCGCCGACGGCAGAATTTCGGCCACGGACTCGGGTGGAGACTCCTCGCGGACGCCGAGCCGGGCCAGATGGGGGCTGAGGCGTACGAGACCGTCCCGGCATTCGATGACCCGGCGGTAATAGCGACGGTGCATGGCGCGTATATGCAGAAGCTCCCGCCACCGGGTGGTCGGCGAACGGTTCAGCGCGTCCTCGGGAAATGCGTCGTGCAGGGCGGTCCACAGTGGCCGCAGGGCCTGGTAGGCACGACGGTGCTGCCACCAGATCCGCAAGCCGGCCAGCCGTGTGGCCACACCGGAGTAACTCACCCCGACGACGAACAGAGGAATCGCGAGGGCGAGCAGCGCAGCGGCGCCCTTCCTCAGCCCTTCGGGGAAGTCGCCACCGCCCCACTGGACCACGTTGCTCAGCACACGGATCGCGTTGGCGACCACCATGCCGGCCAGGGAAACGGCCGTCAGCCTGAGCCCTGTGGACAAGGGACGCTCGGAGATACCTGCGTACCTCCAGGTCCACCTCAAAGTCGCCGCGAACGCATATACCAGGTACAGCCCGGCTGCTGTGAAGAACACCGCGACCGGTGTGACGCTCATGTCCGCCGTGGCATGGGCACGTCCGCGAACGGAGCTCGGCGTCGCCACGGTGGCCCAGGTGAGGACAGCCACGACAACGGCGAGCAGCACGGCTTCGAGCAGGGCGCGACGGTTTGCCCGCCGGCGGTCCGCCGCCGAGTAGAGGTAGAAGCACAACAGCCAGTAGACGGCACCGAGCAGGAGCGCGTTCGCGATCAGTCTGGCGGCTCCGAGACCCAACAGGGCGTCCACAGCACGGGCCTCGGCCCGCAGCCCCAAGGAGAAGGAAGCCGCCACGAACGCCATGCAGAGGGTGACCGCGAGGAGAACACGGTCGCGGGGCGCTCTGCAGAGCTGGTACACCTTCCACAGCACGCCGAGGTCGAGCAGCCCGGCGACCAGAATCAGACGCAGGGTCACAGCCACCCCCACCGGTCGCCGAGGGCCCGCTGGACGCGGTTGAGGGACCGGTCGCTCGCCGTGCGCGGGGCCACGTGGTCGAGCACGGAGGCCCACTCCAGAATGATGGTGGCGACAAGCTCCGCCTCGCGCTCCCGCTCGTCGTCGTACGAGGTCCGGCGGAGTGCTCGCCGGATCGCCTGCAGCGAGAGAGCGGGCATCTCCTGCCAGAAGCGGTCGTCTGCATCGTCGCTCCGGTGATCAGCGAGGATGTGGCCGACCTCGTGCAGGATGATGTGGTCCTGGTGGGGCTTGGTGGTTTCCTTCTGGAACAGGATGTAGTCAGCCGCCTCCGCGGCTATCCACGCCCCGTAAGGCCCGGGCACCGGCAGGGAGTAGGGCACCAGCCGGATCGGCCGGCCTCGGCGCTCCCCGAGAACACGGCATACCTTGTCCACTTGCAGGGGTGGCTGGATGTCGAGAGCCTGCAGTTCCCTCTTGCAGCGCCGCCGTAGCTGCCGTTCCTTCAACCGGCCCTCACCTGATAATCGAAGCGATCCGTGCAAGGCGGATTCCCCCTGTCGCATGTCAACTACTGCCCGGTTCAGTCATCTCCGGTCGATTGTTCTGCTTGTTTCCCCTTGAGCTGGTAGGCCGGACTTCATGAACCTGTTGGCCCATCACATTTCATGTGGCCCGCACGCATTGACGCGCGTAAAGATACCCTGCGGTTCGTCCTCACCACAGGGGCTGTGGATGGGCTCCGCTCGAGGCTGTTCATCGGACCGCGATCGAACGCGGCCGACCTGTCGGTGGCCGGACTCTGCCGCGAGTGGATGGCGCAATGCGCCAGCTCCAGGGGTGTGCGACCGAACGCGAGGCCGACCTGTGGCCGGCGTGGAGGGCAGAGTGTCGTCGCCCTGCCCTTCTGGGAGGAGCTCGACGTCGAAGCCGATCACCGCGGGCGACCACGTCGGCAGCTCACTCCTGAGCTGGACCTGCGCGACCGGTACGGCGGGGCGTAATATGCACTCTTTGGGTGTAATGGGATCATTAGGTCGATTGTTCACGCCAAGCTGTGCAGGTTGATGAACGTCGTGACAGGAGCCCGTGTGAACAGATCGCTTGCGTGGGTCAGCGAGGTGGATCCGCCGTGACTGCCGGGTCGACCGGCAAGGGCGGGGTGGACCGGTCCGAAGGATTCGGTGAGCGGTTGTTGGGCGTGCTCCTGGACCGGGCGCATGAGATGCCGCCGCAGCTGATCGCCCCGCTGATTGCGGAAGAGGTGGCCGGAGTCGGTGGGCGTGACGTCTCGATCCTCCTGCAGGACTACGGTCAGCTGACGCTGGTGCCGCTGCCGGGCACTGGGCTGACCGTCGGCGAACCCGAGCCCATCAGCGCCTCCCATGCCGGCACAGCCTTTCTGCGCGCGACCCCCGTCGAGGTGTCGCATGCCGACGGCGTTCGGATGTACCTCCCGTTGCTGGACGGCAGCGACCAGGTGGGAGTCATGGCCCTCACCCTGGACACCGTCGATGACGACGACCGGCGGCTCCTGCGCAGGCTCGCCGGCCTGGTGGCCGACATGCTGGTC
This sequence comes from Streptomyces sp. 8N706, assembly GCF_052245415.1. Taxonomy (NCBI): domain Bacteria; kingdom Bacillati; phylum Actinomycetota; class Actinomycetes; order Kitasatosporales; family Streptomycetaceae; genus Streptomyces; species Streptomyces sp. 8N706. The sequence continues at coordinate 28,816 of NZ_JBQQBW010000009.1, forward strand.
ACCAAGCACGGCTACACCGACCGGTTCTTCCAGGCCCGGCGCCTGGAGCCGATGAGCGTGGCCGCGGAGATCCAGTGGTCTCTGCTGCCCCCGCTGGCAATGTCCGTGCCGCAGGTCGCCGTGGCCGGAATCCTCGAGCCCGCCTACCAGGTCGCCGGCGACAGCTTCGACTACGCCCTCAACGACGACATCCTGCACATGGCGACGATCGACGCGATGGGCCACGGCCTGGACGCGGCCACGATGGCAACCGTCGCCATCGGCGCCTACCGCCACGCCAGACGCGCCGACATCGGACTGGCCGAGATCTACACCTTCATGGACCGCGCGATCGCCGAGCAGTTCGGACCCGACCACTTCGTCACCGCGCAGATGATGCGCCTTAACATCGCAACGGGCCACCTGCAATGGGTCAACGCCGGCCATCCCGCACCACTGCTGATCCGCACCCACGAGGTCGTCCAGCAACTGGAGAGTGCGACCACCCTGCCGGTCGGCTTCGGCGGTGAACAGCCGCAGGTCAGCGAGCTGGCCCTCCAGCGCGGCGACAGAGTTCTGTGCTTCACCGACGGCCTGATCGAGGAGCGCGAAGCCGGCGGGGAGCAGTTCGGCGAGGAACAGCTCATCGACTGGGTCAACCGCATCGAGCGGACGCAGGAGGGAGTGCGGGCGGTGGTGCGCTCCCTCTCTCACGCCCTGAAGGAGGAACGGGGCGGCAGAACCAGCGACGACGCGACCCTCTTCCTCATCGAGTGGCGCGGGGGCGAAGCCGACCACCTCGCCACCCTGAAATAAGCTGGGAATACACGCACACGGGCGGCGCCGAGACCCGGAGTCGACCGGCCGAGCGACGCCGACAGGGCAGCGACACGCGACCGCAGCCGCTCAGCCGGCGTACTGCACACCGGCCGCTGGAACGCGTGCACCACCCGCACCGGCCGCGTACTCGTGCTTCGTGACCCTCTCCTGCGGGTTGCGGGTTGAGTGGGGTCAAGCTGCGCGGGCTGTGGATCCGTCCCGCTGCCCCGATCGCGACGGCCTGCTGAGCGTGCACGTCGGCGAATGCCTGTGCGCACAAGGGGAATCGTATGTTCTGCACACTCATCTTGGCCGTTGAAGAGGCGACTTGGCCGGATCACTGCAGGCTCCAGGTGGCCGCGCGATCCCGGGCCGTCTCGTTTTGGAGCGCGCGGGAGTACGGTGGGGAGGACGAGGGTTCGTCGTGCCCACCTGACTGGGCATCTCCAGCACGCCACCCATCCACCAAGGGCAGCCCGTGACCCCGGCCGCGCCTCATCCCAGCGGCCTTCCCGAGGTCAAGGAGCCCGGCATGTCACTCAGCCCCGCCCCGCCCACTAGGGCGATCCCGCCGAACACCGCCCCGCCGCCCCCTGGCTACGACGGGACCTCCCCCTTCCCACCGGACGGTCCGGCGCCCGCGCGCGGCGGCGGGGAGCGACTGTACGTCACGGTGACGGCGGTGATCGTCGTCCTGCCGTTCCTGGCGCTCGGCGTCGCCGGCTGGCTGCTCTGGGGCAGCCTCATCCACCCCGTCGACATCCTGCTGGCCGCCGCCCTCTACACGATCACTGGCCTCGGCGTCACGGTCGGCTTCCACCGCGGCCTCACCCACGGCGGCTACCGGGCCGTCCGCCCCGTGCGCATCGCGCTCGCCGTTGCCGGGTCGATGAGTTTCCAGGGCGACGTCATCGGCTGGGTCGCCACGCACCGCCGTCATCACGCCTTCACCGACCGGCCCGGCGACCCGCACTCCCCGTACCGCTACGGCACGCATCTGCGCGGCCAGTTGCGTGGGCTGCTGCACGCCCACGTCGGCTGGCTGTTCCGCAACGACCGCACGCCGGCCGAGCGTTATGCGCCCGACCTGCTCGCCGACCGCGACATCCGGGGCGTCGCCCGCGCCTTCCCGGCGCTGTGCGTCCTTACGCTCGCCCTGCCGTTCGCGGCGGGCTGGGCCATCGGCGGCACCTGGGTGTACGGCGTCACCGCCCTGCTGTGGGCGGGACTTGTCCGCATAGCGCTGCTCCACCATGTGACGTGGAGCGTCAACTCGCTGTGCCACGTGATCGGTGAGCGTCCGTTCCGCACCCGGCGCCACGACCGGGCCACCAACCTGTGGCCGTTGGCTCTGCTCTCCTTCGGCGAGAGCTGGCACAACCTCCACCACGCCGACCCCACCAGCGCCCGCCACGGCGTCGACCGCGGCCAGATCGACCCGTCGGCCGCCGTCATCCGCCTCCTCGAACGTCTCAACTGGGTGTACGACGTGCGCTGGCCCGCACCGGCCCGTGTCGCCGCCCGCCGCGCCTGACCGGGATTTCCGACCTCCGCATGGCAGTTGGCAGGAGCCTTCATGACCACCGCACTGCAATCCCCGCTTCCCTCCCACCCTCTCCTCCGCCTGCGCCTGGCGCCCCACGGCGTCCTGCCCAGGCCCATCGACGGGGCATGGTGGCCCCGTTCGCACGACCTGATCGCCGAACTTCCCCGGCTGCTCGGCGGGTTGCCGCTCGCGTGGGGTCACATCAGCAGCGTCATGGTGAACGGGGCGATGTGGTCCGCGACGCCCGGCCGGATCCTCGTCTTCAACCAGGTCGTACGACTGCGCAGGACCCTGGCGGCATCCGCCCCGCACACCGTCATCCTCCTCTCCCCCGGCCAGGGGCGCTGGGATCTGCTGGTCGTGCCTCCGGATACGACTGAGGAGGCCGCGGAACCGCTCATGGCAGCCGCGGCGGGCGGTCACGGCTGATTCGAGGCTTGGCCGCTCCGAGCGATACCCGGTGGAGGGCGACGCGTTCCGCGGGGTATGTGGTGAACCCGCGGATCAGACGTGTCGCGGCGACGGATGAAATCAGCAGGACACCGACGGCCAGGGCCGTGACGATGACGGCCGCATCCCATGACCAGGCGGCTGGGTCGGCCGGCAGTGGCCACGTGCGACGAGGAATTGCCGTCCTCGACCGCCCGAACCTCCGCCGGGTCCTGTGGCAGGTCGGCCGCCGGGCTGCCGTGGAGGGTCTGTTTCGCCGTCATGAGCGCGGGGCGTGGTGGCCGCGGTCCCGTGACATCGCCGCCGAGCTTCCCACTCTGATCGCCGCACTGACCGAGCACCTCGGGCCCGGTCACGCGCGTCGGCCTGGACGCCGGAGCCTGGGAACAACCGCCGACGCGACGGGTCGTCGACGACCGCGTCGTGCACATCGACTCCTTCCCGGTCGGTGACGACACCATCATCACCACCCGGGGCGATCAGCAGACCACTTCTCTCTGCTCGTGGTCCCGCCGCACGCGCCGTCCGACGCCGCACGCGCCGCGATGGCCGAAGCCGTCCGCGCCGACAACGTCACGCAGGCCGAACAGATCCTCGTCGACACCGGCATCGACCGGGAACACCCGGCCGCTACGGAAGACCGTCGGACCGGCCGTGAATAGCCGGAGACGCGACGGTGGTCAGCCGCGGTGGTCCTCGGGCCGGGCCGGTGCCGGGATGGTCGTGGTGTCGAAGTCGCCCGCGATGATCCGCGCGGCGAGGTCCGACAGGCGCAGGTGATGGGCGCGCGCGTACGACCGGAACGCGGCGAAGGCGTCGTCGACGGAGGTGTTCCAGCGCTCCGCCAGTACGCCCTTGACCTGTTCGATCAGGATGCGGCTGGTCAGCGCGGTCTCCAGCTGGCTGTTCTCGATGTGCGACTGTTCCAGCGTGCGCTGCTGCAGGATCGCGATGCTGGCCACGTCGGCGAGTGCCTGGGCGAGCGCGATGTCGTCGTCGCCGAGGCGCTGCGGCGTGTTCTGGAAGAGGTTGAGCGCGCCGACGATCCGGTCGCGCAGGCGCAGCGGTATGGCGTGTGTGGTCACGTATCCCGTCTCGTGGGCCCGTGCGGCGAAGCGCGGCCAGCCGACGGTCGCCTCCGCCCGCGTCAGGTCGATGTTCGTCCGGGCGGTGCCGGTGCGGTAGCACTCGACGCACGGGCCCTGGTCGTGCTGGAGCGCGAACAGTTCCAACAGGCGTGTGTGCTCGTCGGAGGCGGCGATGATCTGCAGTTCACCCTGCGCGTCCGCGAGCAGGATCCCGGCCGCCGAGACGTCGAGCAGTTCGACGCAGCGCGCGGACAGCCGGTGCAGAAGGTCGATGACGTCGAAGTCCTCGACGAGGGAGTCCGCTACCTCCACGAAGATCTCGGCCAGACGTCGTTCGCGGGCCATGCCGATCATCCCTTTCCACTGTCGGGCGAATACGGCCCGCTCACATCGTCGTCGAAACGGAGCCTGCGGGCGACCACATCCGCCGCAACCTCGCCGAGGGGACGCTCACTGCCGTAGGCGTAGGCACGCAGGCGCAGGAGTGCCTCCTCCATGGCCACGCCGAGCTGGACGCTGATCATCCCCGTCGCCTGGTGCACGACCGCGCGGTGCAGCCCCGACGGCCGCTCCAGGTACACGCCGAGCCCGGAGACGTTCCCCTCCCCCCTCCGGCTTCCGCGCCGGTCCCCGTTCAGGAAAGCGCCGGTCAGCACCGCCGCCAGGGCGGTGGTGTCCGCGTACTGCTGCTCACTCATCCGCCGGTCTCCGTTGCACAGCACGGTCAGTACGCCGACCCGGATGGCCCCGATGCCCAGCGGGAAGCAGCACACACCATGGACGCCCATCTCGCGCGCGGCCGGCAGGAGCGCGGGCCACCGCTCGGGGCGCACCCGGTCCAGGTCCGGCTCCACGACGGGCGAACCGGTGCGGACCGCGTCCGGCCCCGGGCCTTCGCCCAGCGTGAACTGGAGTTCCTCGAACCGCGCGCTCAGCTCGGGGTGCCACCAGAGCGGCTCGGCCGTCCGGTCGGCGCCCACGAGCAGCGACAGCGAGACCCCCTCGGCGCGCAGCGCCCGCGCGCACGCCTGCGCCGGATCGCCGGCCCCGCCCAGGCGCAGCGACCGCAGGACGTCCGCCATGCCGTCGCTGATCACCGTGCTCCGTTCCGCGGCGGCCGGGGCACTTCGGGGTGAGGCACCGCCCGGATTCCGCCGTACATTACGTAGCTCGGTCCGTCGCCGCGCGGTAGGCGGGTACGCCCTTCCAGGCGTCCTGGGCACTCGCGTACCGCGGGAAACGCCCCAGCAGACCACCGGCCTGGAACACGAGACCTGCACCCGGCCGGGTATGGACGACGCGCACCCATCCGAGCCGCTCGTGGCAGTCGTCCCACGCCGCGCGCAGCGGGGCCAGGACGCTGCCGTCCATGAACGTCACGCCGCGCAGGTCGACGATGAGGAACAGGCGGCCGGTGCCGTGGCGGGCGTCCTCCAGGTCACGCGCGAAGGCCGGCGCGGTCGTCAGGTCCAGCTCGCCGTAGGCCCGGACCACGCGGCACTCATCGAACAGGTCGGGATGCGGGCCCATTCGCCCCATCTCCTCTGTTGGTGGGGTGGCTTTCGCCTTGCGCAGGGCCTCTGTTGCGCGGAACGGGACTGTACGGAGAGGGCCGGGGTCACGGGCGGCCGTACGGCCAGCGTACTGCCGTGGAGGGAGCGGCCGACCGCCCTTCTCCGGTTTCCTTGGGGGGTGGTCGAAGGTGTCGTCCATGGTCGGTTCCTGACGGGTTCGAGGACGAAAGGTGCAAGGGAGCGGCGGGGGCGGAGGCCGTTGCCCCCACTGGGGTTACGGCGGTTGGAGATCGAGCCCGGTCTTGGCGACGAGGCCCTCGATGAGGCGGGGGCGGTACAGCATGGTTTGAGCCGGGTCTTCACCAGCGTGGTGAGCTGGTCGATGCTCTGTTCGGTGAGGTTGGCCAGCGACCTCTTCAGGTGCGACCACACACCCTCGACGGGTTGAGTTCCGGTGCTGGACAGGAGCATGAGAAGGGTTCTGAAAAGCGGCTGACGGGACTTTCCGTTTTGTTCTGCCCCATCCTCCTCAACTTCCCCAACTCCCTTATGTTCCTCTCCAGTAGCCCTACCTCTGTGTATGAGGGCTCATGCATAGTGGGTCCGCCTCAACCAAGGCCCTCGACCGCAGATAAGGAGCTGAAGAACCACCCATGGCGTGTCAGCAGTGTGGCGGCCTCGAGAGAACGTTGTCCGGGAGGCCCTGCGCATGCCGCTTCGCCACACCGGAGTCGCCGGCCGGGAAGACCTGGACCGCAGACCCGTGGATCATCAAGGAGACCCTGTACGGCCGGTGGACCACTCTCTCGCGCGCTCGGCGGGCAGGCGTTGCAGCGGGCGCGGCGCTTGCACTGTCGGGCCTGGGAGTGCTTCTTGCCTCCTCACTCTTCTCCGGCTCGGACACTCGCTCGGACGAGACAGCGGCGGACACCGAGCCCCGTGATGCGCCGAAGCCGAGCCTGATCCTGCCGACGGCCTTCCCTGACGAGCCCACCCCGACGCCCAGCAGCTCCTCGCCTTCCTCCAGCCACTCGTCCAAGCCTTCCCGCCGAGCGCACGCTCCTGGCCCCAAGCCGACGAAGAATCCTCCCGCGCCGGCCGGCCCCGTCACCTACACGGCCTGGGCCGGCCACGGCTGCCACTCCTCGGAGCATGGCAACTACGGCGAGGTGAACCACTATGAGAACGGCATCGAGGGCTGGTACATCGTCGACTCCGGGGGTTACGACGGCGGCTCGTGCAGCGGCAACTTCGGCGCGGTGCCGATGTCAGGCAGCAGCTCGGAAGACAGCGACAACGTCGTGCTGTGGTGGTGGTCGGTGGGCCGCGACTCCGACAAGTGCGCGATCTCGGTGTATGTGCCCAGCAGCGACAACAGCCGTGATGTAGCGGGCAACCCCACGACGTACCAGGTGTTCTCCCACCCGGACGACTGGGACACGGTGTACTCGGCTTTCCAGATCGACCAGACTGCCACCCGCGGGCGGTTGGTGGACGCGGGCACATACCGGGTGCAGGACGGTTACATCGGGGTGAAGATGCTCGACCGCGGCGAGAACTGGGACGACGAGGGCCCGACGTACGCCCACCACGCGGCGTCCCAGATGAAGGTCACCTGCCGGGGGACGTGACGCATCGGTCACACCTGCAGCGAACATATCCGCGGCCTCGAACTCGCACCTGTTCTCGCCGAGCGCGTTCCTCGGCGGTCAGACCACCCCATCGGGATACCGCATGCCCACGGCATAGCCGCCAGCACGTCAGCTGTCAGCGACGCAGACAGGCCATAACCCCCGCGCTTGAAGCTTTCTGGTCACGCAGAGAGACACGCAGACGAAACAGGTGAGGCACCTACTGAAAGTAGTAGGTGCCTCACCTGGTACTTCACTGTCGGGGTGGCGGGATTTGAACCCACGACCTCTTCGTCCCGAACTACGGGCGGGACGGTCGCTGAGGTCTGCTCAGCCGCTCAGTCGGCCATCTGGGACCGGTGACGGTCGCTTGCGGTCGTCGTGGTTGCTGTACTTCGCTGCTGTACCGCGAAGCGGTCTGACCACCGCTTGACAAGTTCGAACCCAGCTCGGCGTAACCTACTGGAGCCCGGCCCCTTGAGGGCGGCTTCTGGTCGTGCTGTAGATGGGCCTTGCAACCGGGCCTGCGGAGCAGTTATCTACTTATTAACGGGCTCGGGATGCGCCTTATAAAGTGTGCACACAATGTGTGGCACCTGGCCCTCGAAGCGTCTCTCCTGAATTATCTCGGCGTGCGGCCACGTTGAGTAGAAGGAGTCTGCGCCAGGCTCCGCAAGCTCTACGGAGAACTGATAGCCGAACGGCTCGGCTGCGAGCACATATTCAGGGATCTCCATGATGTCGGTGAACTGACTTATCTCACATGGTCGGTTAATGGCCCTGCCATCCCCTGCCCTGATTGCGCTGGTCAACAGCATCTCGGTTCCTTTGAACTTTGCCGTTGGGGGCTGCCTCTCCTTTGTTGGGAACATGCGTCTGCCCAGGGTCTTGAGGAAGGAATGCCCAGAGGCGTGGTAACTGTAGTGAGCCTTGAAATCAGGTTGAGCTAGGAGGTTCCAGTAGACGTCGCCTTTAGGGCTGCGGCAGATGCGGAATATCTGAAAGAGCGTGTCGCTGTCCCGCACAGCGATTGCGAAATCTTCTGTGCATTTCTTTGCTTCAAACCAAAGGTCACCCATAGAGTCAGGCTAGCCGTTATTCCTAATCTGCGCGCTTCGAGACGGTTGGCCAGATGCCTGGCCTCTGAGTCCATCAGGAGGGCGGCGGAGCGGGTTTGGCCGGTGTCCTGCCCGGTTTGGGGTCGAGCATGATCAGGGGGCCGTACGCTGGCTGGCAACTCGGGCAGGCTGTGATCCTGCCCGGAATTTGAACGAGTGGCCCCCTGGTCTTGCTCGACGCGGGACCCGAACCGGGGAGTGTGGGTAAAGCCGTGGAGCCGCCCGTCCCCACCCCCGGCCTGGTATTTCGCCCCCTTGTGGGCGCGGGCGGGCGACGCCGCGCGGCCCCACTGGCGTAGACATGGTGGGAGCCGGGCGGCGGCGTCCGGCCGGCGCCGCCGCGCTGTGCGCGGCACCTCTGACCTCTGCGTCAGGCAGCATCGCTGTTCAGGAGGCCGGGAACGCAGACGCCTGAGCGTCAACTGTGGTGTTCTCCCGAGCTTCCACCGCGGCATCCCGGTGCCGGTGCCCTGGTGTCTTTGCAGTCTTCTGGGGGCACTCGGGCGCATGGCGCAAGGGGAGGAAGCCATCCCGTGTGGCTGCGCTGCGTGGCGGCGGCTACGTCGCCAATGATCCTCGCTCGCCGAACGAACCCCGTGTCGGCAGCGAGCGAAGCGAGCCTTGATGATGTAGGGAAACTCTGTCCGCGCCGCCGCTGATTCCTCGCGCTGCTGGTCAGTCGGTGGGTGCGACGAAGCAGAGAGCGGATGTCTGTTGGCCTTCGCCGTAGGTGTGGATGGTGCTTCCGATGATCTGGCAGCCGAGCCGCTCGTAGAGGCGGATCGCAGCAGCGTCCTTGGTCATGACATCGCCGACGAGAGCGAGTTTACGCCTTCGGGCGTACGAGGCGGCTTCCCGGGCGAGACCTTCACCGACAGCCTTCCTGCGCGCCTGTGGCAATACGAAGAGCCTTGCAAGGACGACGACTTGACCCTCTGATACCTGCGCTTGCTTCAGGTAGAGCGAGACGGCTTCTTCGCCCTGCGGCCGGCTGACCGCGACATGGCCGACGACTTGTCCCGCCATCTCGGCTACCCACGCTTCGAGCAGCTCCGGCGGACTCAGCCATCCCTGCGGGTCCTCCACACCTTCTACGGGGTAACCGTCGGCGGCATGGACTGTCACGAGCCCGGCGGCAGCAGCGGGGAGATCCTCGTCAGTGCGAGTCCGGATGATCACGTTCGGCTCGGTTGTTGCGTCAGCATTCACGGCGAACTCCTCTTCTCATTCGACCGGGATGTTGTAACTGAGTCCGTTCATGTCGGCGCGCATTACGAACTTAGTCACCTCGTAGGGTTCGCCGTCCTGGTCGATGCTCGTGTGCATCACCTCGATGACGGGCACGCCGGGAGACACATTCAGGTATCCGACTTCGTCCGGTGTGGGCATGCGTGCCGTGATCTCATCGCTGATACGGGCCATCACGTGGCCCTTGTCCTCGAAGACTCCGTGGATTCCGTACTGGTGAGGGACCTCCGCTTGAAGGAGGCCCGTTCCCTGGGCGATGCGCCATGGGATCCACGTCGTCACGCGATAGACGGGGTCTGCATCCGCGTAGAACACATTCTCTCGACGCACTACGGACTTGGTCTTGTCGGAGACCTTGAGCCGGTCCGCTAGGGCCTTGTCCGGCTTGATGCGCTCGATGCCAAGGACTTCGAACCTTCCGACCTTGCCCTGCTTCGCGCACTCCACAAGGAACGGCGACAGTCCCGATTCGCGGTACTTCGGTGAGTATCTATCGCTGCCCAGGCGAATGAGGGGCTGCTTCACGCGAACGAACACGCCTCGACCATGCTCAGCGACTACCAGCCCTTCTTGGGCAAGGATCTTCAGGGCTTCGTCGACTGTGTTGCGGACGGCCCCGAACCGCTCCGCAAGCCTGCGCTGGGACGGGAGCTTCGCTCCAGGCGCATGCTGCCCGCTTTCGATCTCTTTGCGGAGTTGATCCGCAATCCGTCGACTCAGCGGCCTTCGATCTTCGGCCTGGTCGGTCATCACTACCTCTCCTAGTGGCTGGCGCCAGTTTACGTCCTGGCTTGAGCCAGTTCCACGCAAGGGCTTGACGTCACTGGCTTGAGCCAGTTCTACTGGCGCAAGCCAGTTCAACTGGCGTGCGCCACTTGCCAGTTGGATCAACCCTCCGAGCAAGGAGTAAGACAGACATGCGTCAGATCCCCGTGGACACCGCCGTGATGACGGTGATGCTCATCCAGGCTCCCGAGCCGAAGGTCAAGAACCGGGAGACCGGTGAGGTCGCGAAGGACAAGCAGTCGGGCAAGGTTCTGTACAACGTGAATGTGGCCGTGATCGTGGACGGTCGGCCGGACGCGGTGACGGTCGTGGTTGCCGAGGACGGCATTCAGCCGGACCTGTTCCCCGGTGTGCCGGTGGCTCTGCCCGGTCTGGTGGCCCGCCCGTGGGAGAACGACTTCGGGCACGGCATCAGCTACCGCGCCACCGCTGTGATGGCCGCGCAGGTCCCGGCCGCCGCCAACGGCCAGGGCTGACCCGCCATGTCCGGGGCAACGCTCTTAGTCCTGGTGGTGATAGTCACCGCCCTGCTCCTGGTGGCCCGCGTCAAGGCACCCGCTATGTACTGGACGCTGGTCGGTCTCCCGGCCGCCCTCTACCGGGTCCTGTCCTCCTACCGGGCGACGATGGAAGCCTGCGAACTGACCGTTGCCCCGCCCTGGTGGAAGGTCTTCGCCCACAAGCTGTCGGCCGGCGAGCAGGTGGCCCGTCCCGGAATCCCGAGGATTCGCGGGATCCGTCCCACTAGCACCGGTCTCCGTCTTCGTCTGCGGCTTGCTGCGGGGCTGGCACCAGAAGACGTGGTCAAGTCGGCCGAACGGCTGCGCCACGCCTGGGGCATCTACTCGGTCCACGTCTCCGAGATCAAACCCGGCGTGGTCGACCTGCGCCTGACCGGCTTCGACATCCTCAACCGCGTGCGGATGCCGCGCCGGCTGCCTACCGGACCGCTGTCCGCGACGGTCGCCCTGCGGGAAGACGGCCTGCCCTACGTCCGCAACTACCAGGACATCCCGCACGCCCTCACGCTCGGTGCGAACAAGTCCGGCAAGTCGATGTTCCAGCGCTGCCTGATCAAAGGTCTCGCGCCGCTTGATGTCGCCCTGGTCGGCATCGACTGCAAACGCGGCGTGGAACAGTCGCCCTTCGCCCCCCGGCTGTCGGCGCTCGCTATCACTCCGGATGAGGCCGATGGGTTGCTGGATGCCCTGGTCGTGGAGATGGAAGAGCGCTTCGACCTGCTGTGCCTGCACCAGGGCATCGCCCCGGGCACGGCGCTGGAAGACATTACCTCCGACATCTGGGGCCTGCCGCGGAAGCTGCGCCCGGTGCCGATCGTGGTGCTGATCGATGAGATCGCCGAACTGTTCCTGATCACCTCCAAGGCAGACACGGCCCGCCGGGACCGCATGGTCACCCAGCTCGTACGCCTCGCGCAGCTGGCCCGCGCGGTCGGCATCTACCTCGAGGTGTGCGGGCAGCGCTTCGGCTCCGAACTCGGCAAGGGCGCAACCGCCCTGCGTGCCCAGCTCACCGGCCGCGTGGTGCACCGCTGCAACGACCAGCAGACCGCAGAAATGGGCCTGGGCGACATCAACGAACTCGCCGTCTTCGCCGCAACGAACATCGCCCCCGACCGGGCGGGAACCGCCATCGCCGGCGACTCCTCGGGCGGCTGGTCCCGCATCCGCACCCCCAAGACGACGCTCGGTGAAGTCGCCGCGGTGTGCCGCGAGTTCGCGCACCTCACCCCGCACATCCCCGCCCTGGACCCGTTCCGCCCGCAGACCTCGACCGTCGCACCGGCGGCCGTACCGATCGCGGCTCCCAGCGGCCCGTAGTTCCTCGCTCCACACGGTCGGCGTGACCGTCTCGCGCCAGGTCCCTACCCCCGCCATGCCCGAAACCGAAGGGAGAGAACTCGTGAGCATCATCCCGTTGCCGGAACCCGCACCCAAGCGGCTCGACCCGCTGGAATCCGCGCTGCTCTCCGCGTGGAACAACTCGCCGGACGTCATGGACGACTACCACGACGAAGAGCCCGAGGACCCGTCCGGCTCCGCTCAGGACCAGTGACCGCCGTGACTGCCAAGAAGAACACCACCCGCAAACCGGCTGTAGCCAAGTGCCCCGACTGCGACGGCAAGGGCGAGACCACCGAGACCGTACGCGTCGGCTCCCGCAAGTCCCGCGAGACCGCTGACCGGCAGGCCGCCCTGTGCCTGACCTGCTTCGGCACCGGCCACGCCCCCAACTAATCCCCGCCGGGACCGGGCGGCAGGACCTGTGAGCCCCGCCCGGCCCCGGCCCCAACTCCCTTGTGAAGGAGGTGAAGACCCGTGACCCGCTCGATCCGCCCCGACGCCGTACTGGTGCAAGCCGTGATCGCAGGGGCGCTGTCCTTCGCCCACCTGCACGACATCGCCGCCGCCGCGGGGCAAGACGGCTGGAAAGCCTGGGCCTACCCCATCAGCGTCGACCTGCTGCTGGTCGCGGCCTGGCGAAGACTGCGCATCCTGCGCACCGACGGCGGACCGACTCGTGCCGCGTGGACCTGGTTCACCGTCGCCCTGGCCGCATCCCTCGGCGCCAACGTCGCGACCGCGGGCCTGCTCGACCTGAACGCCGTGCCCGACTGGCTGCGCATCCTGGTGGCCGGCTGGCCCGCCCTCGCCTTCCTCGGCGGCACCCTCCTCGTCCACACCCCCGAGCACCCGCAATCCGAGACGGCTCCCGACACCCAACCGGCCCCGGACGTCGCCGTCATCCGCGACGAACCCGCCCCGGTCCCGGCTCCCGAGCCCGATCCGGTTCCGGCCCTGCCGCCCGCTATCCCGGTGCCCGCTGCCCTCTTGGCGCACGCCCGCAAGATCGCCGAAGCACACCACACCGCCACCGGCAGCCCGATCGACCACGACACGCTGCGCGCCCGCCTCGGCGTCGCCCCGCAGCTCGCCGACGCCATCGCCCACCAACTCACCGGAAAGGACTGACCAGCCGTGAACGTAGAACTGCCCCTGGTCCTCGTAGTCGCCCTCGTCGGCTACTTCGGGATCAAGCTCATGCGCCCGCCCACCTGGCTGATCGTCGTGCTGCTCCTCGGCGGCTTCCTCCTCGCCGACACCTTCCTCGCCCCCGCGATCGAGTCCGGCACCAAGACCGGTGTCGACGTCGTCAACGGCACCACCAAGTGACCTGACCCGGAAGGGAGAACCACCGTGACACGCCCCGACGCACAGCTCCGCGCCGGACACGTGCCGGCCGACCTGATCCCCCCGGGCACCGACCCCCGGTCCGTGGTCATCGTCCACACCACGCCCCGCTCATGGACGGGTCCAGTGGTCTTGATCCTCGTGGCCGCCGCCGGCGTCTCCGGCCTGGTCTACCTCACCACCGTCGCCGTGCTGTCCCTGGTCCAAGTCGCCGCCACCACAGCGGCAGCGATCAAGACGGCCGTTCCCACGCTGATCGGCGGAGGTGGACTGATCACCCTCGCCGTCAAGGTCCCCAAAAAGCCCAGCAAGTGACCGGCCCCCGGAGCGGCTTCAACCACCAAGTTTCGCCCGCTCCGGGAGCCGTGACCCAACCGATCTCACAACCGGAGGGAACTCCATCATGACCCAACCCACACACACCGCCGATCGGATCTGCCCGAACTGCGATGGCTTCCCGTCTGTCGCCGTTACCCTCGGCGGCCGCGACCGTGCCGGACACCTGCGCACCATCACCGCGCACTGCCCGGCCTGCCACGGCACCGGCACCGCACCTGTCTGGCTCGTCACCACGCGCCGCCCGGCTGTCGGCCGGCTCGGTGTGACCTCCTTTGGGCGGGAGGCAGGCCGATGATGCGCCGTTCCGCCACTTCCCGCGCCACCTCGATCCACCTGTTCTGCGGTGCCGGTGGGGACTCCGACGGGTTCCGCCGTGCCGGGTTCGATGTGGTGCTGGGTGCCAATCACTGGGCACGCGCGGTCGAGACGCACGCGGCTAACTTCCCCGAGGCCGAACACCTCTGCGTGGATCTGGACCACTACGACATGCGGCGTCTTCCCAAGGCCCGTGTCCTGGTCGGCTCTCCGATCTGCACCGAGGGCAGCCCCGCCGACGGCATCAGCCGCCCCAAGCCTCCGCCCACCCCCGGCCAGCTGGATCTGTTGGAAGAAGGACCGATCCAGGACGCCGCCTGGGAGCGGACCCGGGCCACGGCCTACGACATCCTGCGCGCTGCCGAGGTCCACAACTTCGACGCTGTCGTGTGCGAGAACGTCCCCCGGTTCGCGACCGCCTGGCCGCTGTTCTCCTGGTGGCTGCACGCCTGGGAAATCCTCGGCTTCCGCCACCAGATCGTCTCCGTCACCGCCGCCCACATCGGCGCCGACGACAACCCGCACGCCCCGCAGTGGCGGGACCGCATCTTCATCATCTTCACCCGCCGCGAGCTGCGGGCACCCAACCTCGATGTCCGCCCGCCCGCCTGGTGCCCGGCCTGCGAGCAGGACGTGCAGGCCGTCCAGTCCTGGCGCAACGGCCGGAAGATCGGCAAGTACCGGCAGCAGTACGACTTCCGCTGCCCCAACACCGTCTGCCGCCACCGGATCACCGAGCCGTACGTACGGCCCGCCGCCAGCGCGATCAACTGGTCGGACCCCGGTATCCGGATCGGCGACCGGCCCACCAAGGGCATGAAACCCCTGGCCGCCTCCACCCTCCGCAAGATCCGCCTCGGGCTGGAAAAGCACCGGGTGCCGTCCGTGGTCACCGTCAACCACAGCGACCAGGGCGACGGCCGCGCGTTCCCTGCTCTGTCTGCTCCGCTGCCCACCCGCACGGTACGGATCGGCGACGGCATCGCCATCCCGCCCCTGCTCGTCCCCGTCGGCGGCAGCTGGAACACGGACGCCGCAGCCGTCACCGTGCCCATGCGCACCCGCACCACCCGCGAGAGTGAAGCACTGCTGCTGCCCGCTCCGTTCATCACCGAGCACCGCGGCGGCGGCTCCACCACCCGGGGAGTCGGTGACCCGCTGGCCGCGATCACCGCCGGAGGCAATCACCACGGTCTCGTCATTCCGTACCGCAGGGGCGGGCCGACCACGACCGGGACGCCGCTGCACACCATCGCCACCCGCGAGTCAGCCGGCTTAGTCCTCGGCGCCGACCCCACCCCGCAGCAGATCGACGTGGAGGACTGCTACTTCCGCATGCTGTCCGCCCGCGAGCACCTGCGCGCCCAGCGCTTCACCGACGACTACACCGTCCTGGGCCATGGGGGAGAGCAGACCAAGCAGGCCGGTAACGCTGTGCCCGCCAACGTCGCCCAGTGGATCGCCTCCGCCTTGCTGGAGGTGCTCTGATGCCCCACACCCCCGAACTGGCCCCCGCGCCCGAGGTCCTGGCGCTGACGCTGTGGCAGCCCTGGGCGAGCGCGATCGCCTACGGAACCAAGCGGATCGAGAACCGCACCTGGCCGACCGAACACCGCGGCCTGGTCCTCATCCATGCCGGACACACGACCGACCCGAACGCCCATGACGCGCCGATGGCCCGGCCGTTCCTGCGCCGTCCCTTCCCGCGGGGCGCGATCGTCGCGGTGGCCCGTCTGGAGGACTGCCACACCGATGACGGCTGGTGCACGCTCTGGTCCGTCCGTGGCCGCTACCACTGGCGACTCACCGACGTGACGCCGCTCGCCGCCCCGCTGTCCTGCCCCGGCGCCCGCGGTCTGTGGCCCCCTCCGCCCGGCCTGCTCGCCGCACCGCTGCTCGCCGACGCGCTGGAGGCGGCCCGTGGCTGACACGCTCGATCCGACCACCCTGGGCGACCTGCTCAGGGTGGCCTCGGCCCCCGACTTCGACCGCTGGCAAGACCAGATCAAAAAGACGGGAGGATGCGCCCAACCCATCCACCTCACCGGCTGGTCCCTGACCCGAGACAAGAACACCGGGCAGGTCCTGCACACCTACTCCACCCAGGACGAGCCCGGCGGCCGGCTCCGGATCGCCTGCGGCAACCGCCGCGCCTCCCGCTGCCAGCCCTGCGCCTACCTCTACGCAGGTGACGCTTACCGCCTGGTGCGCGCGGGCCTGTCCGGCGACGACGCCATGAACATCCCTACCACGGTCCGCGAGCGTCCTCGCGTCTTCACGACGCTGACCGCCCCGTCGTTCGGACGGGTGCACAACATCCCCGACACTGGCCGCTGCCGCTGCGGCACCCGCCACACCGAGGACGATCCCGCGCTCGGCACGGCACTCGACCCCGCGACCTATGACTACGCCGGTGCGGCGCTGTTCAACAACCACGCGGGGGAGTTGTGGCACCGGTTCGTCAACCGGCTCCGCCGTGAACTCGCCGCTGCGGCCGGACTCACGCAGAAGGCGTTTAAAGAGTCGGCCCGGCTGTCGTTCAACAAGGTCGCGGAGTTCCAAAAGCGCGGTGCGATCCACTTCCATGCGGTCATCCGCATCGACGGACCGGAAGGACCCGACAGCACGCCCCCGGCGTGGGCCACCCTCGAACTGCTCACCGACGCGATCCGCGAGGCCCGGAAGCATCCGTAC
Organism: Streptomyces sp. 8N706; assembly: GCF_052245415.1. NCBI lineage: Bacteria > Bacillati > Actinomycetota > Actinomycetes > Kitasatosporales > Streptomycetaceae > Streptomyces > Streptomyces sp. 8N706. The sequence continues at coordinate 45,555 of NZ_JBQQBW010000009.1, forward strand.
ACCACGGTGACCGTGCCAGCAGTCGACGGGCATCCCGCGCGCACGCTGTGCTGGGGCAAGAAACTCGACGTCCGGCCCATCACCGCATTCGACTCGGATGACATCACCGAACAGAAGGTCGCCGCCTACGTCGCCAAGTACGCCACCAAAGCAGCCGAGACCACCGGAACGCTCGACCGCCGCGTCGGCGAACTCGCCGAACTCGACCAGCACCGCGTTCCCGACCACGCACGCCGCCTCATCCGCGCCTGCTGGGACCTCGATCCGTTGTACCCGGACCGCAAGCTGTGGGCCTGGGCGCACATGCTCGGCTTCCGCGGCCACTTCCTCACCAAGTCCCGCCGCTACTCCTCGACCTTCGCCGAACGGCGTCAGGTCCGTGCCGACTACCGCGCCTCCGAGCAACGCCAGGCACTCGGCCTGCCTGAGCCGGAAACGACCCTTGTCCTCGCCGACTGGCGCTACGCCGGCCACGGGCACACCCCCGGCGAATCCGCCCTCGCCGCATCCATCGCCGAAGACATCCGCATCAACCGAGAAACCGCCCGCGAAGCCATGCAAGACCAACGCGCGCTGGAAGGAGCCGCCGCATGACGACAGCAGTGATCCAACGGAAGTGGCACACCACGGCAGAGGTCGCCGAGATGCTCGGCTTCGGCCTCTCCAAAACCAAAATGCTGATTCTCACCGGAGAGATCCGCTCAGTGAAGGAGGGGCGTGACCGCCGCATCCTGCCGCGCTGGGTGGATGAGTACGTGGAGCGCCGCGCCCGTGAGGTCGAAGAAGAGTGGTCAGCGTGAGCGGCAAGCGCGGCAACGGTGAGGGTTCGATCTACCCATACAAGAACGGCTTCGCCGCCTACGCCTGGGTGACCAAGCCGGATGGCAAGCGCGCTCGCAAGTACGTCTATGGCAAGACCCGTGCGGAAGTGCACGACAAGTGGATCAAGCTGCACACAGAAGCCAAGATAGGGCCGGTTGCGACCAGCGCTCCCACCCTGGCGCAGTACCTCACGTACTGGATCAACGAGGTGGTGGAACCCAATCTCCGGCCGTTGACCGCCGCCACATATGAGACTGCCGTCCGCCTGTACATCGTGCCCTTCCTCGGTCCTAAGCGTCTCGACAGGCTGACCGTCCAGGACATGCGAGGCTGGCTGAACAAGCTCGCGGATACCTGTCAGTGCTGTGCACAGGGCAAGGACGCCAAGCGCCCGGATGACAAGCAGCGCTGCTGCGCCAAGGGGAAGTGCTGTCGACAGACCCTCTCCAAGCGCTCTGTCAACGACGCCCGCACCATCCTCCGAAGCGGGCTGACCAACGCCATGGTGGAAGAGCGGATCTCCAAGAACGTGGCCCAGCTCGTCAAGGTCCAGCGGGCTCGCCGCAAGAAGCCGAACCCGTGGTCGGTCGAGGAAGCCTGTGCCTTCTTGGAGAACGCTCAGACCTGGCGTGACAACCTGTACGCCGCGTACGTCCTGGTCCTCGTCCTTGGGCTCCGTAAGGGTGAGGTTATCGGCCTCACCTGGTCAGATGTGAACCCCGACGCGGGTGAGCTGCGCATTCAGCACCAGCTGCAGCGGGTCCGCCGGCGCCTGCTTCACACGGACACGGCCAAAACCGAGGCGTCCGAGGCCGTGCTGCCGCTGCCGGATATCTGCCTGACCGCGCTGCGGCTCCGACAGAAGGCGCAGGCAGCAGCGAGGACCCTGGCAGGGGACCTGTGGACAGACTCGGACCTCGTTTTCACGACGCGGTACGGCACCCCGATCGAGCCACGGAACTTCACCCGGGAGTTCAACCGCCGCTGTGATCGCGCCGGTGCCCGCCTCATCCGTGTGCACGACACTCGCCACACCTGTGCGTCGCTGCTGGCCGCACTCGATGTGCACCCTCGGATCGCGATGCAGATCCTTCGGCACTCGGAAATCGCGGTCACGATGGAGGTCTACACCCACGTGCCGTCTGCGGATACTCGGCGGGCGCTCCGCAAGCTCGGCAAGGCGCTCGGTGGCAAGCAAGGGAAGAAAGGCAAGGACAAGCCGAAGCAGCAGCCAGACGCCGACGATCAACAGGAGTCGTAGCGGTTGCTGTATTCCGCTGCTGTACAAACACTCAGAGGCCCTACCCGGATCCCCGGATAGGGCCTCTGACCTGTGTCGGGGTGGCGGGATTTGAACCCACGACCTCTTCGTCCCGAACGAAGCGCGCTGCCAAGCTGCGCTACACCCCGAAGCAACGAGCTCTACTTTAGCGGACCCGTCGCCGCAGACGAAATCCGGTTAAGGGGCCGCAACAGGTGCGGGGCCGGCTCTGAGGTGCGGTGAGGAGGCGGTCGCCTAGCGGGCAGACCGGGGGTCGGCGGTGTTGAGGAAGGCCGGCACGGCTGTTCCGGTGAGGCCCGGGGCAGGTGCGTACGAGCTCTGGATGCGGCCGGGGAGACCTCGGCGCGCGTCGGGCGTGACCACCGTCACAGTCATCGGGGCGGCCGTGGCGGTTCAGGCCGGCCCCGCGGCGTGATCAGTCCCGCGGCGTCAGGGTCAGCAGCGTCGCCTCCGGGGGGCAGGCGAAGCGCACCGGGGTGTAGCGGTTGGTGCCGCACCCGGCCGAGACATGGAGGTACGAGGTGTGGCCCTCCGCACGGTGCGTCGACAGGCCCTTGACCCGCTTCGTGTCCAGGTCGCAGTTGGTGACCAGGGCCCCGTGGAAGGGGATGCAGAGCTGGCCGCCATGGGTGTGCCCGGCGAGGATCAGCGGGTAACGGTCCGCGGTGAAGGCGTCGAGGACGCGCAGGTACGGGGCGTGCACCAGGGCGAGGGAGAGGTCGGCGTCCTCCGCGGGGCCGCCGGCGACCTCCGCGTACCGGTCCCGCTTGATGTGGGGGTCGTCCAGGCCGGTCAGGGCGACCTCGATGCTGTCGAGGCCGCCGAGCTTGAGCCGGCCCCGGCTGTTCGAGAGGCCGACCCATCCTGCCGCGTCGAACCCGTCGCGCAGACGCTCCCACGGGTTGCGCTCGACGCCGATCGCGGGGTCGTTCTTGCCGTTGAGACCGTGATGGCCGCGGGCCTTCTCCAGCAGATAGCGCCCCGGATTGCGCAGCCTGGGCGCGTAGTAGTCGTTCGAGCCGAAGACATACGCTCCCGGGAACTCCAGCAGCGGGCCGAGCGCGTCGAGTACCTCCGGGATGCCCTCCTTGTCGGAGAGGTTGTCACCGGTGTTGACGACGACGTCGGGGCGCAGCCCCGCGAGGGACTGCAACCACCGCTGCTTTTTGCGCTGCCCGCGGACCATGTGGATGTCGGAGACCTGGAGTACGCGCAGCGGCCGCATTCCGCGCGGCAGCATGGGCACGGTGACCCGGCGGAGCCGGAACGAGTGGGCCTCGAAGCCCGCGGCGTAGCCGATGCCCGCCGCGCCGACTGCCGTGATTCCGAGAGGTACTGCGTATCGCGCGCGCATGGCTCCCATCGTCGCAGACGGCGCCGCCAACGGGCAGTCCGGGCGGGCCGTGCGGGGAGTGGGGGAGTGGGACGCGCAGCGCCGAGGAGCCGCACGGGCGCAGCGCCAGGTAATGCGGTGGGCGCCGTATCCCGCCTCCTGGCAGACTCGACCGCATGACCATTGTCAAGCCTGCTTCGCACACCTCATTTTTGTTGATCATGGACAGCGCGATCGTGTTTGGTGAGCGCTGTGGGCACGTTTCCCCAGGTCAGGTGCCATGTGTGCGCCTGGACGGCCATTCGAGGGTCAGCCGAGATAGGGCTTCTCGCGACGCTCCAGGAAGTGTCGGATACGGAGCTGCTGCGTGTGGTGCATGGGCAGCGTGTCCAGCTCCTCCGGTGGGATGAACCGCAGCTCCGTGGACTCGTGAGAGATCGCGAGCTGGCCGCCGACTACGCGCGCGGTGAAGCAGACATTGAACTGCCGCCGGACCTCGCCGTCGGTGTAAGCGATGACGTGGCGAGGGTCGGTGTAGGTGCCCACAAGACCGGTGATCTCTACGTCCAGACCCGTCTCCTCCTTGACCTCCCGGACGGCGGTGCCCGGCAGGGAGTCGGTCATCTCCATGCCGCCACCGGGTAGTGCCCAGAGGTCGTTGTCCCGGCGGCGTTGGAGGAGGATGCGCCCCTCCTCGTCGGTGACGACGGCCGAAGCGGCCACCACGAGACTGTTTGGTTCGGGGGAGTCGGGGTCGTCGTAGTACTCGGTCCGTGCCATAGGTCACTCTTCCCGTACCGGCGTGGCTGTCGCCCATACTGGGTCGAAGCTGTTGGCGTAGGTGTCGAAGATCCCACCGGAGCTGTTGCGGCGGAGATGCCAGACCGGGGACCCGTACGCGTTCACGCCCCATACATGGGCATTGGCCAGCAGCTGGTCATCCGCTCGGTAGATGGAGTTGTAGAGCGTCGTGCCATGGGTCCGGATCTCAATCCCAGGTACGTCGACCAGAGGCTGGTAGTGCATGAGGGCGAGACGGCAGCGGGACTCGATGCCGTGGCCGAACCGTTCCTCCTGGCCGCGCTGCTGAACATTCCCACTGTCGGCGTCGCCCACAGCGATCCTCACCGCGCATCCCTTTGCGGCTCGCTCCCGAAGAAGGTCATTGAGGCGGGGATACGCCTCGTGCAGGAAGACGGCTGCGTACACCAGCACGTCGATGCGCTCCCGTGCTTGCGCCAGCAAGTCGACGAACACGGACACCGGGACGTCGGCGCGCTGTTCGTACAGAGCCACCAGTTCGGGACTCACAGCGCGTGCCGAGCGAGCCTGGCGCAGAGCTGGCCAAAGAGCGTGCACGTCTTCTCCTAACGTCTCTGCCGCCAGCAAGGCTGTCGCGCGGCGGGGCGTTCGGCCGAGATTGACCCACCGCTCAACGGACTTGGGGTCCACCTGTGCCTTCGCTGCGAGGGCGGCATGGGTCCACCCTCCGGCTGCCATAGCGGCTCGTAGCCTCTCGTTCCCCATCGCAGTCTCTCCATGGGAGTCGGGACGTTGGTAGGGACGTTGTACCCCTTCCGGGACGTCCCAAAGTGGGCTTTGGACGAGGTACCCCCGTCCCGGGGACCGGCGTGATCCTCGCTGCATGAGCGACAAGGGAGCCCCGGAAGTGGGCACGCTGGCGCTGGATGCCAAGAGCGGCCGAGTGGGCCGGGTGATGGATCGCCAAGGCCCTTACGTACAGCTGAGACCCCCGCAGGGCGGTACCGAGTGGGAGGCCCTCGCCGCGGACGTGCGACGCGCCGATGCCAACGAGCAACTGCGCGCTCGCGTAGCCGAGATCAACGCCAACAGTCGGGGGCTTCTGTGACGCGTGCTGCCTTCCGCTACGTCCACTGGACCATGGGGCGAGAGACGGCACCGGAAGCCCCAGAGATGGTGCATGAGATGGAGTGCACCACATGCAACGCCGAGTCCGGCGCGCAGGACGACTTCGAGGCGGCGCGTGACTGGGCGTTCGCGCACACAGGAGGCAATCCCTCGCATCGGGGCTACCGCGAGATCGTGACGAGATTCTGGCGCATGACCCCGGAGGGCGGGGGAGGCACGTGAGGCAACGCATATTCAGCCTGCTGATCATCACCTTCTGGGCCGCGCTCATGGTGCCGTTGGCGATGCTCGGTGACCCCTCTGCCTGCTGAGCGAAGACATGTGAAAGACCGGACCACCCCTCGCCTGGACAGCATCCGGGGTGATCCGGTTGAGAGCCCTCGCGGACCCCGGTGCCGATGGTACCGGGGCCGCTGTCATGCCTGGTCGCTGGCAGTCTCAGGTCACGGTGCCCAACCTCGCTTGGAGGAAGGGAAGTTCAGTGCAGGGCGATCCGATGGGTCCTGACTTCGACGGCGAAGGCCTGGAACCGGACAGCTGGATGTGGGTGCGTGGGGTGGACTACGTGGCGGGCTGGCGGGAAGCACAGGATGCAGCCACGGGGCTGGCGGACGCGTTGGCTGCTGTGGGAGTGGATACGACAGGGATGACGGCTCGGGCGGACACCAACTCTGATGGTGATGGAGTAGTCCGCTTGCGGCTGTCGGCGGCCATGGTGCGAGAGGTAGTGCGGTTGGTGCGCGACGATCCGACGGGATGCCGGCGTCTGCATTGATCGGTTGCCGGAAGGTCTGGCTGACACCAACCAGAACGGCGTCGGTCGGTGGCTCGTCGCGAGGTGGGGCTGTGGGCGCTTAGCTTGGCTGCTGCGGCATACCGACTCCGGGCACGCACCGGGCACGGGTACCGGAAGAATGGCGGCTGTGAATGACACAGTCTCCGTGGCCCTGATTACCTCCGTGTCCACACTGACTGCTGCTGGGCTGGCAGGTGTGGTCTCGGCCTGGGTAACCAGTAGACAACTGAGACATCAGGATGACCTGGCGCGTGAGGAACGGGCTGAGCGGCGGGCGATAGACCATCGGGAGATGCGTCGTGAGGCGTACGAGCGGTTCCTGTCTCAGTCCGACGCGGCTTACCGAGTCCTGGACGATGGGTGGTTTGCCCGACCGTTCACGGAATCACCTCGGTGGGAAGCAGGATTCAGTGCGCGCCGTGCCCTGGATGAGGCATACATCCGGGTCTCGCTCATGGGCCCTGAAGACGTCGCAGAGCGGGGAACCGAAGTGGTCCGCAGCATAGGCGATGAGTTTCGGTTGCACGCGCGCATCGTGAGCTCCCACTCGAGTACTACGAGCAGTGCTGCCGAACTCGAACCTTCAGCCCGCGCGGAAGCGCTCCGTGGTCGATTCACCAGCAGCGGGAGGTTCATCGTCGTAGCGCGTCGGGCACTGGGAAGCGAGCTGTCGGCGACGCCTGATATGGAGCCCAGCGCGTCAACACTCGACGGAGTGGATTGACTCCAAACACAGTGCGGGGTCCCCAACTATCAACCCCTGCGGAGGGTCGCCCTTTCATGACTTTCCGTAGTCTTCCTATCTTTATGTACGCATGCGCTAGGCGTGCCAAGCTTTCCCTTGTCGGACGGAAAGGAGAATGGTGGATACTGAACAGCAAGCAACAAATCGTGTAAGTGATGCCGAGGGGGTAGAAACCGGGCGCTCTGCCTTAGCCAAGGCTTCGGTTCTTATGGGTGCAGTTGGGACGCTCCTTGCGGGCGCTGCTGCAATCATTGCAGCCTTCTCTGGAGGCGAGAACGCTCCCAGCGTCGATGTGGATAGCACTGGTGGTCCACCGGGGTCCGCAGCGGCTTCATCTCTTCCGCTACTCACTGAATCCGCTGGCCCGTCGAGGGGGGCGGAGCAATCAGCGGCGCAGACTCAGGCGGGTTCCGTGGTTGACCGTTCTTCGATTGATCTACCTGACGAATATGCATTGAACCTAAGCGATAGTCCGTTACGTCCAGTAGCGCATGAAAATGGGAACCCCAGGGATGTTGAATTGGTGAACGGCAAGTTCATGACTCTGAATGGTGCGGAATTTGCATACGCCCGTCCTGGCCGCGAACTTTCGTACGCGGAATGTGCGAATAATACACGCTACATTCGATGGCGATACATCGATGAAATCTCTAAGGGTGACCAGATCTGCGTTAAATCTCAGGATGGGCTTGTTGCAGGAATTCGGATAACTGACGTTTCAGTCGATGTGGAGAGTAGACGTCTCGGGCTCGACTTGACGCTCTGGGTCGGTGAGGCGTAGGCGCAGCGCCTCGCGGGCTCTAATCGACCGCACACGACCGGTGGCCGGGACCGCGCCAGGGCCGATCAGCTCGGCGCAATGATCGGGAGGAGCAGAGGGGGACGGGGGACGAGGGAGCGACGTAGTGCCCGCGTGTGGCATGCGTCTGACCAACGAGAAGGCCAGCCCTGGCGGATGACGCCGTTGAGCTGGCCTTCGTTCTGTGCCCCGGCAAGATTCGAACCTGCGACACCCGCTTTAGGAGCGAGGTTGGGCGGTTGCTGGTGTGGGCTGCGAAGACGTGGCTTGGAGCAAGGCCCCGAGTCTGCACCGTTGTTGCCGCCGAGTCCCCGTGAGTCCCCGCCCTTTCTGGCACAGGAGTGGCACGGTTGTGGTGGTGAGACAGCCGACCCTTGTCGCACCCTGGGTCGCTCTTCTAATCAGTACCGTCATCATCGAGTGAAATGCGCGCCTTCTCGATGAAGTCATCTATCGCATTGTCCAACTTCATCCAGCGTTCGCGGCCCTTCTCGAACCTAACTGAGATGGGGTCTCCGCCGATAAGCCCGTTGTCGACGGTCATGGTTGAATCCATGACGTCGTGAGAGCAATCGCATACAGTGCTTGCCGCTTGGCTCATCATCCCAGGTCCAGCCAGCTTCACTCGCGTTGAGAGCTTCAGTAGCTCCGTCCAGAGCCGGTGGGATTCATTCCATAGGGCCTCGATATCGGCGTTTCTCGAGCCTCTGAGCGCAAGGTTCAGTCCCTCCTCGTCTGTTGGTACCGGGGCGAGGAAGAAGCGGGCAGCGTGCGCCTCCTGAGCTGATGCTGTGGTTATGAACTCCTCGTAAACCACTTGCCGCGAGTCACGGCGTTGTCGCCGGTGCTCGCCTCTCGCCGTAATCTTCGCTTGTTCCTGCGCGGCCCACCCCGTAGCGAGTGCCGCCCCCGTCGTGGCTACCGCCCCCGCCAACGCTCCCAGTACTGCTGCCACCCCTGCGTCCATCGAACGCAGATTAGCGGCGAATCGCGTCGTGCACTATTACTCTTGCCTTACCTACCATTCTCTCCTGCTCCCATCCCGTCCGCCGTCGACCCACACACCGTGGAGCGGGCGTGGTTCATGGCGTCCAGGTGGAGCGCGCCAATGTACGAACGACCTGGACGCCATGGGCCGCGTCTGCTCGGCTCTGCCTGGGTCGCTGGTGGACGGGATGGGAGCCCACCACGCTCGCCACGATGTGCCCGCGGCCGGGAACGGCGCCCCCTCCATCCCGGTGCCGGCCGATCCCCCGCCGGAGGCATCGTCTGTGACCGGCGGCCGTGCATGTCGGGTGCTCGACTCATGCCGCCGGGCCTATCCACATGTGGGCGCGCGTCGGCGCAGCCGGGGGCGGAGCGGGCCGAAGGCAGGAGCGGCGCCCCAGAGCGGAGCCGGGAAGCGCGTCCGGCGGAGCGGAGCGCAGCCGGGGCTTGAGTATGTGAAGACAGGTTTCGACAGTTGGCCGGTCAGGCTCGGGCGGAGGTTGCGCTCCGGGGGCTGTCGGCGGTGATGCGGTACGAGAGTTGGGCGCGGGCGCCGCTGGCGCGGAGCTCTTCGAGGAGGAGCGGCGCATCGTCGTTGCCGTGGGTGACTCGCAGGGTGTGGACCACGGGGGTCGCGTCGGGGAGCTCCAGGGCTGTGCGTTCGTCGGGGAGAGGCATGCGTGCGCGGACCGTTTCGGACCACCAGAGCTCGTGCCCGGCTTTGGTGAGCAGGGTGTAGATCGCCGCGGGTTCGGTGTCCGGTGCGGCGGCGAGAGATGTGCCTTCAGCCGTGGCGAACGGGATCAGCGTGCGGTGCAGCAGGCGGGTTCCGGTGTCGGGGTCACACAGCAGTCGGTCGCACCCGAACAGTGCGTCGTCCTCGGCCAGTTGAAGAAGCGGCGCGGTGACCGCTGTGGTCTTGGTGCGGTACACGGACGGTTCCTGCTCCTGTTCCCACACCGTACCGGTGTTGGTGGTGAAGCGGCCTGAGCCGTTGTGGCCGATGGCGCGGTCGATGGTCAGCACGGGTGCGGCGTTGGCGCGGACGAACGAGCCCTTTCCGTGGATGACTTCGATCAGACCTTCCGAGCGGAGGGCGGCGACGGCGTTGCGGACTGTGGGTCGGCTGACCTTGTAGCGCTCGATGAGCTGGGTCTCCGAAGGGAGTGGAGCGCCGGGCGGGAATTCGCCGGACGTGATCGCTTCGCGGATGGCGGCGGCGACCTGCTGGTAGAGCGCCCCGGGGCGCTGGATCTCTCCCATGCCGGAATCTCACTTGTTCGTTCTCGTCACTCTTCCCAACGTCACTCGTCAGCATAAGCGCTTGCGCCGAGGTCCACCAGGATGCAAGTCACCACTCGTAAGGACGAGTGACGTCAGGTAGCAGCTCCAGGCGTCCGAGCGGTCAAGGAGGCCGACAACACATGCAGTCCATACCTGTGGACACATCCCGGCTGGGCGCGCTGATGTGCGTGGTCAAGCCGGAACCGAAGATCGCGGACTTTGAGAGCAAGGAGGTCAAGAAGGACCGGGACGGCAACACGATCTACACCGTGGCCGTGACCGTACGACAGGACGGGCGCCGGGTCTCCGTCATCGAGATATCGGTGACCGGCGAGCCGAAAGGCATCGAAGAGGGCATGCCCGTGAAGGTGACCGGCCTGGAAGCCTTCTCCTGGGCCATGGGCGACAGACACGGGATCAGCTTCCGCGCCGCTGCCGTCACCCCCGTTGCGGCGGCCCCGGCCAGCGCTCCGGCTACCGGCGGCGGCAAAGTGGGTGGTGCCTGATGGGACCGATCGTCCTCGCGTTCGTACTCGCCGGGCTGGCCTGGCTCCTGGTTGCCGGGTCTGCGCTGCGGGAGCGGTACCCGGCGTGGTTCTGGTACCTCACCGGCTACCCCAGCACTGCTCTGCGGGTTCTGGTCACCTGGCGGAAGATCGCGCGACTCAACGACCTTGCTGTCGCGCACCGGCCGAACCGGACTCTGATGGGCAACCTGGCCGTGAAGGGGGAACCGCTCCGACTCCTCGCGCCGCGCCTCTCCTTCCCGCGCGCAACTCCCAACGGCTTGTCAGTGGTGGCCAGGCTGTACCCGGGGCAGACTCCGGCGCCGTTCATCAAAGCAGCCGATGCCCTCGCGCATGCCTGGCGTGCGCATGCTGTGCGAGTGACCTCCCCGGAGCGGGGCACGGTGCTGCTGGTGGCTACCGCCGTGGACCCGTTGCAGCGCCCGGGCCGCACCTCGGCTCCTGCCGCGCTTCTCTCCGCCCTGGTAGGTGCGTTGGAATCGGGCGGGGCCTGGGTGATGGATCTGCGGCAGGTGCCGCACTGGCTGATCGTGGGCGCGACCCGTTCCGGCAAGTCCACCCTGCTGGCCCGTCTCGTGGCGCAGCTCGCTCCCCAGCCTGTGGCGCTGGTGGGGGTCGACTGCAAAGGCGGCATGGAGCTCGGGCTGTTCGAAGCACGCCTCTCGGCGCTGACCACGTGTCGTCGGGAAGCAGTGGCGGTGCTCGGTGCGTTGGTCGTCGAGACGCAGGAACGGATGCGCACCTGCCGACTGGCCGGTGCTCGCTCGATCTGGGAGCTGCCGGAGAACGACCGGCCGGTACCGGTCGTCGTCCTCGTCGACGAACTCGCGGAGCTGTACCTCACCGATGGGACGCGGGACGGCAAGGCGGAGGCAGAGCAGTGCTCTTCCTATCTGCTGCGTCTGGCGCAGCTCGGTGCCGCCCTCGGGGTGCACCTGGTGATCGCAGGTCAGCGCGTCGGCTCCGACCTCGGCCCCGGCGTCACCGCTCTGCGGGCCCAACTCGCCGGTCGGATCTGCCATCGCGTGAACGACCCGGGCACGGCGGAAATGGCCCTCGGCGACCTCAACAAGGACGCCGTAGCGGTGGCCCAGTCGATCACCCCGGCGGAGGCGGGTGTTGCGGTGTGCACCGGCTCCGTCGAGGGGTGGGACCGCGCCCGGTCTCATCTGACCACCACCGAAGAAGCCCAAGAGATCTCCGGCAAGCACCAGAAGCTCACGCCTCACCTGCCGGGCGTGACCAAGGCCCTGGAGGCCGCGGGAGGAGGTGAGTGGCCTTGAGCGCGTCGGCCGCCATGCCGCTGGTGTTCGTCTTCGGGGTCATCACCGTACTTCTGGTCCGATCGCGCGATGTGAAGTCGTGGGAAGCCGTACTGATCGGCTTGTTCGGCTTCTACACAGCGTTGACGCCGATCGGCTGGGCCGTCATGGGCGTCGTGAACTGGCTTCTGTCCGGCTTCACCCACACCTAGCCACGGAGGCCCAACGATGCCCATGCGCCGCGTGCGCTGCCCCGTCTGCAAGGGCGAACGCCACCGCATCACTCGAGCCGGACACAAGCGGCGCTGCCGCTGCTGCCGGGGGACCGGAACCGTCCGCTGAACGCCCGCAAGACCCGCAAGACCTGACCGAGAAGGAGCTCATCGACATGGACGCACCTCACCCAGCCTCATCCATCCTCGCCGCTGCGGCGGCCCACCCCGGGAGGTCGCCACCATCACCCCCGACTCCACGTCGGATGACAGGCGCGCCGTGCTGGACCGCGCGGCGCGCCTGCGCCGGCTCTCCGAAGTCGACCAAGACCTGATCCGCCTCGCTGGTGATCCCCGCTTCGGCCGCTGGCTGGAACAGGTCACCACGACCGGCGGCTGTGCCCACCCGATCCACCTCTCCGGATCCACCACCGTGCGGGACACGGTGACGGGCGAAGTGCTGCACCACTACGACACCGCGGCCGAACCGGGGGAGCGACTGATGGTCCGGTGCCGCAACCGCCGAGCCACCGTCTGCCCGCCCTGCTCACGCCTGCACGCGGGCGACACCTTCCACCTCGTGCGCGCCGGGCTCGTCGGCGGCAAGAACGTCCCCGACGCGGTGCGCGAGCGACCCAAGCTCTTCCTCACGCTCACCGCACCCTCCTTCGGTCCGGTTCACCGTGCGGACGGCATGGAGCGCTGTCGTCCTCGCTCTGTGGCGATCACATGCGAGCACGGGCGTTCGCTCCGCTGCCCGGCCGTCCACGCCCCCACTGATCCGCTCGTTGGTCAGCCCCTGTGCTCCGACTGCTACGACTACGTAGGACACGTGCTCTGGCACGCCCACGCGGGACGGCTGTGGAAAGCCTTCACGGACAACCTCTACAACCATCTGGCCGCGCGTACCGGACGTACCAGAACGGGCCTGCGCCGCATGGTGCGCCTCTCCTACGCAAAGGTCGCCGAGTACCAGCGACGGGCGGCCGTCCACGTTCATGCCGTAGTCCGTCTGGACGGTGCCCGCGGCGCCGATGATCCGCCCCCCGCCTGGGCCGGTACGGCCATGCTCGCCGGAGTGGTCCGCACCGCGGCGACAGCCGTGTGCCTGAACACGCCCTACAGCGCGGCCATCGGAGACCGCGCATTGAGCTGGGGTACGCAACTTGACGCCCGTCCGCTGCGCAGCTTCGGAGATCACGACGCCTTGGCCGACGAGGCCGTGGCCGCATACGTCGCCAAGTACGTCACCAAAGGAGCAGCCGACACCTTCGCCGGCTTGGACCACCCCGTCACCGCCTGGGAAGACATCGCTCGCGCACCGGTATCAGCGCACGTACGCACCCTGATGCGCACCTGTTGGCGGCTCGGTGGCCTGCCCGAACTGGAACCGCTCCGCCTGCGCGCCTGGGCTCACACCCTCGGTTACCGGGGCCACATCCTCACCAAATCCCGCGCCTACTCCACGACCTACACAGCTCTGCGGGCAGAGCGCTCCCAGCACGCAAAGGGCGATGACTCCGACGGTCCGGACACGACCACCGACGCGACCTGGCGCTACGTCGGCTCCGGCCACACCCCGGGCGCAGCCCTCATCGCTGCCGGAATCGCGGAAGACCAGGCGAGGAACCGCGAGATCGCCCGCCAGGAGCTGACCGGCGGTCGCGGGAAGGAGGAACCGTGACAGTGAAGCGCGACAGGGAGGCCGAGCGTGCACGGCACCTGGAGCGCGTCTGCTCCCGCTTTCCGACCAGGAGCAGCCCTCAGGGTGCCCGGCGGCTGGCTCACCTGCTCCGTCCGCCTTGTGAGCGATTCATCCAGTGAGCATTGAAGGGGCCCCACAGCTGTGGAGCCTCTTCTCCGGCGTTCCGCCTACAAGCGGTTGGGCTCGATGTCCACGCGCCCGAAGTCGAAGTGCTTGCTCCTCACCTTCGGCTTGTCGATGATCACGGCGGCGAACAGGAAGCGCAGCACAGCGTTCAGCCGCTCGTGCTCTTCGGCTTCCTCCAGCCTCGTCCAGTTCTTGCGCGCGTTCGGCCCGACCACTCCGCGGAGCACCTCGACGGCGGGGCGAACGACAAGCTTGAGCTCGACCTTCGCAATGCGATCCTCGACCGTCCTGCGCATGGCTCGGTACTCCTGCGTCTTGAGCTCACGCTTTTCCCACATGTCCCGGAGCTCCGCCAGTTCCTCGCGGTCGGCGTCGATCTCGGCCTGGTCCTCCTCGGACAGCGACGTCGCGGCTTCCTGACCCGTCACATCCAGCTTCTCCAGCAGCTTGATCGCCGCATCAGTGACGAACTTCTCCAAAGGTGCGGCGCTGGCTGTGCGGTAGCAGGTACGGGAGTCGCTGCGAGCCGCCCGGTTGCACATGTACTTGCCGCCGCTTCCCGCCATCCGGTTACCGCAGGCCTTGCAGACCACGACACCGCGCAACAGGTAGGGCTGCTTGGGGGCGTACCGTCCCTTCGACGCGGCGGCCCGGAAGGTGCGGCGCTCCCGGACCTCGTCCCACATGCCCCGGCTGATGATCGCGGGCCAGTCGCCCTGACCGATCTCCTCGCCCCGGAACCGGCGCACAGCCGCGACATGGTGGCTGTCCAGGACGGCCAGGACGTTGGAGCTGTTCCACTCCCTGCCGAGGGCGGTCGGCTCCTTACGGCGGTTGAGATCGCGGGCTATCGCCGTGCACGTCTCCCCTTCGAGGTAGCGCGTGAATATCTCGCGCACGATCTCGGCCTCCTCGGGGATGATGGCCGTTCCGCTCTTGTCGTACCCGTAGCGGCGCTTGCCGGTGTGGGGCTTGCCGTCCTGGGCGCGGTCGATCAGTGCATCCTTGAGGCGTCGGGAGGTGTCGTCACTGGACCTGCAAGCGTGGGCCACCTCGATGCGCAGGAAGAACCGGTCGTCGGGGTCCGCCAGGTTCCGGTGATTGGCCTCGCCGTGAAGGGTGATGTCGTGGTCGTCCGAGATCTGCAGGAGCTCTTCGAGGTCGCGCGGCTGCCTCATCAGGCGGTCCGGGTGGTAGGTGAGGATGTGCCGGACCCGGCCCTCACGGGCGGTTTCGAGGAGAGCGTCCCAACCCGGCCGCTTCCGGTTCCGCTGCCAGGCGGAGCGGTTGTTGTCGACGAAGACCATGGTCTGCGCGATCGAGAGACCGAGCCGTTCCGCCAGTTCCCGGCAGATCCGCTCCTGGCGGTCGACGCCGGTCTGGTCGTCGTCGTTGACGTGGGAGATGCGGCAGTAGATCGCTGCGGGCTGGCCGGACCAGTCGGCACCGGTCCGTCGTACACGCTTCGGCTCGGCCATGCGCGCGAGCTTTCGCGCGCGGGCCACATCCCCTCCGACCTGCGTAATCTCCTTGACGGAATCCATTTCAGAAGAATATGAAGAGGCTATGACAACGCTCAAGTCCAAACTGCAGGACGACCTCACCGCCGCGATCAAGGCGCGCAACGAGCTGCGTTCCTCCACGCTCCGGCTCACCCTCTCCGCGATCACCAACGAGGAGGTCGCCGGCAAGGCCGCGCGCGAGCTCTCCGACGACGAGGTGCAGAAGGTGATCGCCCGCGAGGCCAAGAAGCGCCGGGAGGCGGCGGAGGCGTTCGCACAGGGCGGCCGGGCGGACCAGGCTGAGCGGGAGCGGGCCGAGGGTGAGGTGCTCGCCGAGTATCTGCCGAAGCAGCTGTCGGACGAGGAGCTCGGCGCGATCGTGGCGCAGGCCGTGAAGGAGGCCGCGGCGGGTGGCGCCGAGGGGCCGCGGGCGATGGGCGCGGTCATGAAGATCGTGAATCCGAAGGTCGCCGGGCGGGCCGAGGGCGGCCGGGTCGCCGCCGAGGTCAAGCGCCTTCTGGCGGGTTAGACGCAGCTCACGCGGTGTGTATGAGCCCCGCTGATGAGAACGAGGCGGCTCGGACCTGCTGGTCCGGGCCGCCCCTTTCTGCCATACGCCGAGCCGTGGGCCCGGAGGCGCTCAGGCCGTACGCACGGCCTGTACCCCGGGCCGTACGCGCGGGGTGTACCCCGGGCCGTACGCGCGGGGTGTACCCCGGGCCGTACGCGCGGGGTGTACCCCGGGCCGTACGGTCCTGTAGCCAGGGCCGCACGCCGTGGCCGTTCGGGCGGGCCGTATGCGCTGGTCGTTCGCGGCTGTACCTGCCGACGGTGGGCGGTGGCTGAACGTGTCGGCCGTGGGCGCGGTGGCCGGACCCGCGGATCACTGCTTGCGGCCGCGGCCCTGTCCGCCGATGTCGAAGGGGCCTCCGTCGCCACCGCCGATGAGGTTCGGCGGGAAGGAGATGTCCGGCCACGGGTTCTCGTCGTCGTCGCCGTTGTCGTTGCCGCCCCCGTGGTCGCCCCTGTCGGGCTTGTCCTCGTGCGGATCCTCGATCGGCACCGTCGGCAGACCCGGCGCGGGCTTGCCCTGCAGCGCACCGCCCATCGCATCGCGCCAGATGGGCCCGGGTACCCCGCCACCGAAGACCTTCGGGTAGTACTGCCCGCCGATGCTGATGTTCTCCATCGGCACCTTGGTGGTGGGGCTGCCGACCCACACCGCGCCGGCCAAGTTCGGTGTGTAGCCGACGAACCAGGCGGCCACCCGGTTGTCGGTCGTACCGGTCTTGCCCGCGCTGTCCCGGCCCGAGAGGCCCGCCTGCTTTCCGGTACCGTCCTCGACCACACCGCGCAGCAGGGTGTTCATGGTGTCGGCGGTCTTCTCCGACATCACCTTCCGGCAGCTGGTTCTGGGGACCGAGAGCTTCTTGCCGTCGGCGTTCGTGGCGGAGTCGATGGCCACCGGGGTGCAGTGGGTACCGCGGTTGGCGAAGGTCGCGTACGCGTTCGCCATCGCCAGCGGGGAGATTGTGGCGCTGCCCAGGGTGACCGAGGGAACCTGGGGCAGCTTCTCGCCGTTGCCCATCCGGACCCCCAGGCTCGCCGCCATATCGGTCACCGGGCAGACCCCGATGTCGCTGATCATCTGCACGAAGTAGGTGTTGACCGACTTCGCGGTCGCCTCCTTCAGCGCGTACGGACCGACCTCGGAGCGCAGCTCGTTGCTGACCGTGGCGCCTTCGTTGTTGACCCAGGGGCCTTTGCAGGTCTGGACGGGGCTCGGGTACTTGATCTTGTACGGCGCCGGGTAGGTCTTGGACGTCGGTACACCCTGCTCCAGGGCCGCCGCGGCCGTGAACGGCTTGAAGGTCGAGCCCACCTGGAAGCCGTAGTTCGAGCCGCCCATCCTCTTGTCGACCGACAGGTTGATCTCTGTCTCGTGGTCACCGAAGCCGTACGGCCGGCTCTGGCCCATCCCCATGATCCGGCCGGTGCCCGGCTCGATGAGGGTTACGGCGGTGGCGACCTTGTCGGTCTGCCTGACGTGATTGTTGATCGATGTCCGCACCGCGTCCTGCGCCTGCGGGTCGAGCGTCGTACGGATCGTCATACCGCCCTGGTTCCAGCGCTTGGCCCGCTCCTTCCTCGTCTTGCCGAAGGCCCTGTCCTGGTGGAAGACCTCGCGGACGTAGTCGCAGAAGAAACCGGCGTCGCTGGTGGCGGTGATACAGCCGTTCCTGGGCTTGCTGACGTCCAGGCGGATCGGTTTCCGCTTCGCCGCGTCGGCGCGGGACTGCGGGATGTCGCCCAGGTCGGCCATCCGCTGCAGCACGGTGTTGCGGCGCTTGGTCGCCTCCTTCTCGTCGTTGACCGGGTCGTAGCGGCTCGGCGACTGGACGAGGCCGGCCAGCAGGGCGGCCTCCTCCAGCTTCAGGTCCTTGGCGGACGTGCTGAAGTAGCGCTGGGCCGCGGCCTCGACGCCGTAGGCCTGCTGTCCGAAGAAGGTGATGTTGAGGTAGTTCTCGAGGATCTTCCGCTTCCCGAGCTCCTCCTCCACCTGGATCGCGTACTTCAGCTCCTTGACCTTGCGGCCGATGGTCGGCTGTGTGGCCTCCGCGACCTTGTCCGCGTCGTCCCCGGCCTCCTCGACGAAGACGTTCTTCACATACTGCTGGGTGAGGGTGGACGCGCCCTGGGAGACGCCGCCGTTCTGGGCGTTCTTGTTGAGCGCGCGCAGGATGCCCTTGAGGTCGATCGCCCCGTGCTCGTAGAAGCGCTCGTCCTCGATGGCGACGATCGCCTTCCGCATGTACGGGGAGATGTCCTCGAGATCGACGACCGTGCGGTCACGGGAGTAGACGGAGGCGATCCGCCCGCCATCGGCGTCCAGGATGGTGGTCTTCTGGCTCAGGGGCGGCCGCTTGAGATTGGCCGGGATCTCGTCGAAGCCCTCGACGGAGCCCTTGGCCGCGAGGCCGAGCGCTCCGGCGGCGGGCAGCGCAATGCCCGCCAGCACAGCTCCCGCGAGCACGCTGACACCGAGGAACCTGGCGGCCTGCTGTGTTCTGCTCAGACCGCCGCCCGAGCGCTTCTTAGCCATGGGGCAGACCCTACGTTCTCATTCGCCGGACACGAGTACATCCGTTGGCCTAAGCTACTCCTGAGTGTCACGGCGTTGGGATCCGTATCACTCTTCTTCTCCACTTCCCGGACCGAGTAGTTGTGCCGGATGGACGTCTTGTGTCATCCGGCACCCTTTTGTGGCCCCCTCGCTGCCCCGATTTGTCGGAAATGTCACGTATGCCCTCACCTCACTCCGTTGGGTGATCTGCCGCGTACGCATAGTCCGTTCGGGCCATCCAAGATTGGGCCTGCAGGGGGTGTTGCGCCCTGCCTGCCTTCCGTAACGTCCTCAACTGGCAACGGTGAATATGCCGCTGCCGCCGTGGGGGAGCCTCGATTCGGGAGAGGACGGCACCAGCATGAGTGGCTGGGTTACCGACTGGAGCACGCTGGCGGCGTGCCGCACGACTGATCCGGACGAGCTATTCGTCCAGGGGGCAGCACAGAACAGGGCCAAGGCGGTCTGCACCGGTTGTCCGGTGCGCACCGAGTGCCTTGCGGACGCCCTCGACAACCGCGTCGAATTCGGCGTGTGGGGGGGTATGACGGAGCGGGAGCGGAGGGCGCTGCTGCGCCGCCGTCCAACGGTCACGTCATGGCGCAGGCTGCTGGAGACCGCACGCAGCGAGTACGAGCGGAGCACGGGCATCCTGCCGGTGGACCTCGACGACGAGGACTTCGCCGAGGCGGGATAGCCGACCGAGGCCGGCCGGCGCGCCCTGACCTGATCGACCCTCCCCCTCCTCGGCTGTCAACTGCCGTAGGTGTCATCGGGTCAGGCGGCCTCAGCCGTTTCTCTCCGGCAGCCCTGTTGTTGGCAGCTCGGAAGAGGCCGCACACAGAGCTGTCTTCGCAGGGGCTGTCGGCTCTTGTGAGCCGTGGGCTCTTTGCACTGTTGTTGGCTCGAGTCCACGGTTGTCTGGGGCGGCTCTTGTGCTGATCCGGTGCGTTTGTCCAGTGTTCTGGTCTGGTGTGCTGTCTCTGCTGTGGTCATGCCGGTTCGGGCCGTTCGGTGGGCTCTGCCTGCCCGCTCAGAGCCTGCCCGCTCAGACGCCTCCGGCGGGCTGACCGGTCGTGAGCCGGTTTCCGATGGCACGAAGCCCCGCGAGGTCGTGCACATCACCGGGCAGCGCGGCCACTTCGGCCACCGGCACCTCCGGGTGGAGCGCCGTGAAGCGGTCGCGCATGCGCTGCTCCCGGGCGATCACCTGCATGCGCTCCGCATGCAGCCGCAGCAGGCCGGCGGCGAGCACTTCGGCAGGGTCCGATTCGCTCTCGACCGCAGGGGAGCCACCATCGGAGCTTTCGGGCGTACGACTGCCAGCTTGCCCGCCATCGCGATCCACAATGCGGCCCTCATCAAGATTTTCTGCTGCCGCGAGCGCCCGCTCCGCGCTGAGCCGTGCCGCCCCGCTGCCGTGCACCCGGTTCAGCACGAGCCCCGCCAGCGGCATGTGTTCTGCGGCCAGCCGCTCCACGAAGTACGCGGCCTCGCGCAGGGCGTCCCGCTCCGGAGCCGCGACCACCAGAAACGCCGTGCCGGGAGCCTGCAACAGCCGGTACGTGGCGTCCGCGCGCGTTCGGAAACCGCCGAACGTCGTGTCCATCGCGGCCACGAACGTCTGCACGTCGCACAGCAGTTGCGTGCCCATCAGCTTGTTGAGCGTCCCCGTCATCATCGACATACCGACATTGAGAAACTTCATCCCCGCGCGGCCACCGATCTTCGCGGGAGCCATCAGTGTCCTGATGAACCTCCCGTCCAGGAAGGACCCGAGCCGCTTGGGGGCGTCCAGGAAGTCCAGCGCCGACCGGCTCGGTGGGGTGTCCACGATGATCAGGTCCCACTCGTCGCGCGCCCGCAGCTGACCCAGCTTCTCCATGGCCATGTACTCCTGGGTGCCCGCGAATCCGGCCGACAGGGACTGGTAGAAGGGGTTCTCCAGGATGGCGCGGGACCGTTCGGCGTCCGCGTGTGCCTCGACGATCTCGTCGAACGTCCGCTTCATGTCGAGCATCATGGCGTGGAGTTCGCCACCGGACGCCCCGTCGATGCCCTCGACGCGGCGCGGTACGTTGTCGAGCGAGGCGATGCCCATGGACTGGGCCAGCCGACGGGCCGGGTCGATGGTGAGGACGACGACCTTCCGGCCGCGCTCGGCTGCGCGTACGCCCAGCGCCGCGGCCGTCGTCGTCTTGCCCACGCCGCCTGAACCGCAGCACACGATGATGCGCGTCCGCGGGTCGTCCAGCAGCGGATCGGCCTCCAGGAGAGGAGCCGTGTCCAGGGTCATGCGATGTCCTCGCTTCGTCGACTGCGCTCCACCCGGGCCGTGCGGGTGTGACGTCCGGGCTCCACTCGGGTCGTACGGGAGGTGCGCCCGGGTCCCCCAGGGGCCGTCGGCGCGCCGCGTCCCGGCTCCTCTCGCGTCGTGCGGGTGAGACGTCGGCCCTTACGGGCGTGATGTCCGGTGTTGTCGCTCACGACGCCTCCTCCTCGACCCCCTGCTTCCGCAGGTCACCCGCGAGCCGGTAGAGCCCGGAGAGGTCCGCTCCGTCGCCCAGGAACGGCAACTCGTACGTCGGAAGGTCGAGATCGCCGATCGCGGACCGCTGCGCACGCTCCAGCCGGAGACGCTCGGCGTGTTCGCGTGCCTGCTCCAGCAGCGGCTCCACGAGCCGTTCGGCCAGGCCCCCGCGGCGGGCCCCGCCGAGCCCCGCCTGGGACAGCGCCTTGGCCACGGCGGTACGGCGGCTGGTCGAGGCGGCCTCCACGGCCTCCTCATCGAGGAGTTGCGGCCGCACCATGTTGATCAGGATCCCGCCCACCGGAAGGCCCGCGGCCCGTAGCTCCGCGACACCGTCCATCGTCTCCTGGACCGGCATCTCCTCCAGCAGCGTCACCAGATGGACCGCCGTCTCCGCGGACTTCAGCACGCGCATGACGGCTTGGGCCTGATTGTGTATCGGGCCTATCCGCGCCAGCCCGGCCACCTCGTCGTTGACGTTGAGGAAGCGGGTGATCCGGCCGGTCGGCGGGGCGTCCATGACGACGGAGTCGTAAACGGGGCGGCCGTCCTTGCCCTTCCGGCGCACCGCCTCGCACGCCTTTCCGGTCAGCAGGACGTCACGCAGACCCGGTGCGATGGTCGTCGCGAAGTCGATCGCGCCGAGCTTCTTCAGGGCCCGGCCCGCAGTGCCGAGCTTGTAGAACATCTGGAGGTAATCGAGAAGGGCACGTTCGGCGTCGATGGCGAGGGCGTACACCTCCCCGCCCCCTGGAGCGACGGCGATCTTCCGTTCCTCGTACGGCAACGCCTCGGTCTCGAAGAGCTGTGCGATGCCCTGTCGGCCTTCTACCTCGACCAGCAGGGTGCGCTTGCCCTCAGCGGCGAGGGCGAGCGCGAGAGTTGCGGCGACCGTGGTCTTGCCGGTGCCGCCCTTGCCGCTGACGACATGGAACCTGCTCATGCCTGGGAGCCTAACCAGTGGAGGCGCGGGCTACGCACGAGGCTTCAGCCACAGGCATTACAGTCGGCCCATGACGAAGTGGGAATACCAGACCGCACCGCTGCTCATTCACGCCACCAAGCAGATCCTCGACAACTTCGGCGAGGACGGCTGGGAGCTCGTCCAGGTCGTGCCGGGGCCGCAGGGCGGGGACACCGTTGTGGCGTACTTCAAGCGGGAGAAGCAGGGATGAGTGCGGTCGAGGAGAAGCTCGCCTCACTGAGGCTGACTCTGCCGGCCGTCGCGGCGCCGCTCGCGTCGTACGTCCCTGCCGTCCGCTCGGGTGCTTACGTGTACACCGCCGGTCAGCTGCCGCTGATCGAGGGCAAACTCGCGGTGACCGGCAAGGTCGGCGCCGAGGTGACGCCCGAGGAGGCCAAGGAGCTGGCGCGTACCTGCGCGCTGAACGCCCTCGCGGCGGTCAAGTCGGCGGTCGGCGACCTGGACAAGATCGCTCGGGTCGTGAAGGTCGTCGGTTTCGTGGCGTCGGCGTCGGACTTCACCGGGCAGCCGGCCGTCGTCAACGGGGCGAGCGAGCTGCTGGGCGAGGTGCTGGGCGAGAAGGGTGTGCACGCGCGGAGCGCCGTGGGCGTCGCGGTGCTGCCGCTGGACGCGCCGGTCGAGGTCGAGATCCAGGTCGAGATCGCGGACTGAGGCCGCTGCTGCAGGGAAGCCCGCCCGGCTCTTTCCGCGTGAGGAGCCCGGCTTCCGCGCGAGGGGCCGGGCGGGCATCTTCTGCGCGAGGCGTGAGGCGCGGGGCGTAAGGCGCGGGGCGTAAGGCGCGTGGCAGGCCCGGTGAGCCGTCCGCGCGCCGAGCCCCGGCGGGCACGTTCCGCACAGCGACCTGGCGGGCACCTTCCCGGCGAGGCGCGGCGTGCCCGGCGGGCACTTTCCGTATGGCGAGCCGGGCGGGGAACCGGATCACCGGGCCCACCATCCGGGCGCGGTCCCCGCCTTCCAGTGAGCCCCCTCGCCACCACCGGGCACAAGGGCCCCTCGAACATCCCCGCGAAAGCGCATAGCATCCGGCCATGTCCCCCAAGAATGGCCAGTGGTACCCGCCGGAGTGGCCGGACCGCATCCGGGCTTTCGCGAGCGGCGAGCTCACCGTGGTGCCCCCGCGCCGGGCCGCCACCGTGCTGCTCCTCCGCGACTCCGAGGCCGGGCCTTCCGTCCACATGCTCCGCCGACGCGCCTCCATGGCCTTCGCCGGCGGGGCGTACGCCTATCCGGGCGGCTCCGTGGACCCGCGTGACGAGCGGCCGGTCGGGTGGGCCGGTCCCTCGCCGGCGGAGTGGGCCGCCCGTCTCGGCACCGACGAGGCGTCGGCCCGGGCCGTGGTCTGTGCGGCGGTCCGCGAGACCTTCGAGGAGGCGGGTGTGCTGCTGGCCGGGCCGTCCGCGGAGACGATCGTCGCCGACACCACGGGCGAGGGGTGGGAGACGGACCGGGCCGCGCTGGTGGCCCGCGACCTCTCCTTCGGCGATTTCCTGGCGCTGCGGGGCCTCGTACTGCGCAGCGATCTGCTGGGCGGCTGGGCGCGTTGGATCACCCCGGAGTTCGAATCGCGCCGTTACGACACCTGGTTCTTCGTGGCCGTGCTGCCGAAGGGGCAGCGGACCCGGAACGCCTCCACGGAGGCCGACCGTGCGTTGTGGATCCGCCCCCAGGAGGCCGCGGCGGGTTACGACCGGGGCGAGCTGCTGATGATGCCCCCGACGATCGCCGCACTGCGGGAGCTGGAGCGGTACGGTTCGGCCGGCGAGGCCTTGGCCGCTTCGACGGAGCGCGATCTGACGCCCGTGCTGGCGAGAGCTGAGCTGCGGGAGGGTGAGATCGTGCTGAGCTGGCCGGGGCATGATGAATTCACCCGTCATATCTCCACGGTCACGGGTGGAGCGACCGCATGACCTACGCATCCTCCCTTCCCGGCCAGCCGCGAGGCGGGGCCATCCAGGGTCCGGCCACGGCGAGGGCCGTGTGCGTCCTGGCACCCAACCCCTCGCCCATGACCCTGGACGGCACGAACACCTGGATCGTCTCGGAGCCCGGCTCGGATCTCGCGGTCGTCATCGACCCGGGCCCGCTCGACGAGGCCCACCTGGCCGCCGTCGTCGCCACGGCCGAATCGGCGGGCAAGCGGATCGCTCTCACCCTCCTCACCCACGGCCACCCGGACCACGCGGACGGCGCGGGCCGCTTCGCGGAGCTGACGCGTACGCCGGTACGGGCCCTGGACCCGGCCATGCGGCTCGGCGACGAGGGGCTCGAGTCAGGCGATGTCGTGACCACCGGCGGCCTGGAGCTCCGCGTCGTCCCCACCCCTGGCCACACCGCCGACTCGCTCTCCTTCCATCTGCCTGCCGACGCGGCGGTGCTGACGGGCGACACGGTGCTCGGCCGGGGTACGACGGTGGTGGCTCATCCGGACGGGCGGCTCGGGGAGTACCTGGAGTCGTTGCGGCGGCTGCGCTCGATGACGGTGGACGAAGGTGTGAGCACGGTCCTGCCCGGCCACGGACCCGTACTGAACGACGCCCGCGGCGCCGTCGAGTACTACCTCGCCCATCGCGCGAACCGGCTGGCCCAGGTGGAGACGGCGGTGGAGAACGGCTACCGCACACCGCCGGAGGTCGTCGCACATGTGTACGCCGACGTGGACCGCTCCCTGTGGCCGGCTGCGGAGCTGTCGGTGCGGGCGCAGCTGGACTATCTGGCGGAGCACGGGCTGATCTGAGCCGTTCGCCAACCGTCAGGGCCGTCCGGGCCGTCACCCGGACCGTTCACGGGGGCTTGCGCTTGCGGTACGGCAGTAGGGGTCCGGCTGCCCGCGGCCTGGGGCGGCGAGCGTGTTCACCGTCGACGAGCGAGGGCCCCGCCATATCGGCGGGACCCTTCGCCCAAGTCCAGGACGTGCCCGGTGTTCGGGGCGTGTCCCACGCCCAGGGAGCCTGTCCCATGTCCGGGTCGGCCGAGACGGGAGTCCGTCAGCGCGAGCGCTTCGCCAGACGCTCGACGTCCAGCAGGATCACGGCCCGCGCCTCCAGACGCAGCCAGCCACGGCCGGCGAAGTCCGCGAGCGCCTTGTTGACCGTCTCGCGCGAGGCGCCGACGAGTTGGGCCAGCTCCTCCTGCGTCAGGTCGTGGACGACATGGATGCCCTCCTCGGACTGCACGCCGAAGCGGCGGGAGAGGTCCAGCAGGGCCTTCGCGACGCGACCGGGCACATCCGAGAAGACCAGGTCGGACATCGAGTCGTTGGTGCGGCGGAGCCGGCGGGCGACGGCACGCAGGAGCGCCGTGGCCACCTCGGGCCGGGCGTTGAGCCACGGCTGGAGGTCTCCGTGTCCCAGCCCCAGCAGCTTCACCTCCGTGAGCGCGCTGGCCGTGGCCGTGCGCGGGCCCGGGTCGAAGAGCGAGAGCTCTCCGATGAGCTCGCCGGGGCCGAGGACGGCGAGCATGTTCTCGCGCCCGTCGGGGGATGTGCGATGCAGCTTGACCTTGCCCTCGGTGACCACGTAGAGACGGTCACCAGGGTCCCCTTCGTGGAACAGGGCGTCGCCCCGTGCGAGGGTGGCCTCGCTCATCGAAGCGCGCAGCTCGGCGGCCTGCTCTTCATCAAGCGCCGCGAAGAGCGGGGCGCGCCGCAGAACGTCGTCCACGAGATCTCTCCTTGTCGACATGCTCAGAGGATCGTGGTCCCCATGATGCCCGACGGTAAAACTGTGTGATCAAACACAAGTGTGGCGCATCCCTGCCGGAACCCATACGGCAGGGGTCCGATCGAGGCGCCGTTACCGGCTGTCCGGGGCGGATGTCGGTGCCTGGCCTTAGTCTGGCCGGGTGTCCAATACGCCGGTGAGAGCACAGGGCAAGGGGGCCAGGCGGGTGACCTCGGGTCGAAATTCTGCCGTGGGCGAACAGCATCGCACGCAGAAGGAAAAAGCACCAAAAGGTACGCGGTCAAAGCCGGAGTCCCGGCTGGCGCTCGTCCGCCGGGCGCGCCGGATCAACCGCGAGCTGGCGGAGCTCTATCCGTACGCCCACCCCGAGCTGGACTTCGAGAACCCCTTCCAGCTCCTCGTCGCGACGGTGCTCTCCGCGCAGACGACCGATCTGCGGGTCAACCAGACCACCCCGGATCTCTTCGCCGTGTATCCGACGCCGGAGGACATGGCCGCGGCCAACCCGGAGGAGCTGGAGCAGATCATCCGGCCGACGGGCTTCTTCCGAGCCAAGGCGAAGTCGCTGATCGGTCTGTCCACCGCGCTGCGCGACCGCTTCGGGGGCGAGGTGCCGGGCCGCCTGGAGGACCTGGTCGGCCTCCCCGGCGTGGGCCGCAAGACGGCGAATGTGGTGCTGGGCAACGCCTTCGGGGTGCCGGGCATCACCGTGGACACCCATTTCGGCCGCTTGGTGCGGCGCTGGAAGTGGACCGAGCAGGAGGATCCGGACAAGGTCGAGGCAGAGGTCGCCGGGCTCTTCCCGAAGAGCGAGTGGACGATGCTCTCGCACCGCGTGGTCTTCCACGGCCGCCGGATCTGCCACTCCCGCAAGCCTGCCTGCGGAGCCTGTCCGATCGCGCCGCTCTGCCCCGCGTACGGGGAGGGCGAGACCGATCCGGAGAAGGCGAGGAAGCTGCTGAAGTACGAGATGGGCGGCGCCCCGGGGCAGCGTCTGAAACCTCCGCCGGACTATCCGGGCAAGCCCGCGCCCCCGCTGGGGGCGGAGTGAGGGACACCGGAAGCCGCGGCGCCGCCGCGGCCGTACGCGTCGAGGTGCACCACGGGCCGTGGCCCCGCCGTCGAAGGGGGCGCCGATGACGAGGGCGCGGGAGACTCACGACGAGGTCGACGGGGTCGTCGTGAGCGATCAGGGGCTGCCGGAGTGGCTGGCGCCAGTGGCCCGTGCGGCGCGGACCGTACAGCCGGAGCAGCTGAGCCGCTTCCTGCCGCCCGAGTCGGGCGGTCGCCAGTCCGCCGTGCTGATCCTCTTCGGGGAGGGAGCCGACGGGCCAGAGCTGCTGCTTATGGAGCGGGCGGGGACGCTGCGCTCGCACGCGGGACAGCCCTCCTTCCCCGGTGGCGCCCTCGACCCGGAGGACGGTGATCCGCTGACCGTGGGGCCCCTGCGGGCCGCGCTGCGTGAGGCCGAGGAGGAGACCGGCCTCGATCCGACCGGTGTGCAGATCTTCGGTGTACTGCCGCGGCTCTTCATCCCGGTGAGCGGTTTCGTCGTGACGCCCGTGCTCGGCTGGTGGCGTACTCCCAGCCCGGTCTCGCCGGTCGATCCCGCGGAGACCGCCCGGGTCTTCACGGTGCCGGTGGCTGATCTCACGGATCCCGCGAACCGTGCGACCACGGTGCATCCGAGCGGTCACCGCGGCCCTGGGTTCCTCGTCCAGGACGCCCTGGTCTGGGGGTTCACGGCCGGTGTGATCGACCGGATACTGCACTACGCGGAGTGGGAAAGACCATGGGACCGCACGAACCAAGTCCCGCTCGACTGGCGTGCATGAGACGGTGTCCCGGTGAATGTGCTGGACATCCTGTTGCTGCTCGCTGCCGTGTGGTTCGCGATCGTCGGTTACCGCCAAGGCTTCGTCGTCGGCATTCTGTCGGTGGTCGGGTTCCTCGGCGGCGGACTCGTCGCGGTCTATCTGCTGCCTGTGATCTGGGGTCAGGTCACCGAGGACCGTACGCCCGGGACGGGCGCCGCGGTCGCGGCGGTGATCATCGTGATCGTGTGCGCCTCGGTCGGGCAGGCGTTCACCACGCATCTGGGGAACAAGCTGCGTCGGCACATCACGTGGTCACCGGCGCGCGCGCTGGACGCCACGGGTGGTGCGCTGGTCAACGTCGTGGCGATGCTCCTGGTGGCATGGCTGATCGGCTCCGCCCTGGCCGGCACGTCGCTGCCGACGCTGGGCAAGGAAGTCCGTAGTTCCAAGGTGCTGCTCGGCGTCTCCCGGGTGGTCCCGGAGTCCGCGAACACCTGGTTCGCGGACTTCAGCACCGCCCTCGCGCAGAACGGCTTCCCACAGGTCTTCAGCCCGTTCTCCAACGAGCCGATCACCTCGGTTCCGCCCCCCGACCCCCGGCTCGCGACCAGCCCCGTCGCCACCCGCGCCCAGCGCAGCATCGTCAAGGTGGTCGGCACGGCACCGAGCTGCGGCAAGGTCCTGGAAGGCACGGGATTCGTGTTCTCCCGGAACCGCGTGATGACGAACGCGCATGTCGTCGGCGGCGTGGATGAGCCGACCGTACAGATCGGCGGCGAGGGCAAGCTCTACGACGCGACCGTCGTCCTCTACGACTGGGAGCGCGATATCGCGGTCCTGGACGTCCCCTCGCTCCGGGCGCCCGCGTTGGAGTTCACCGGGGGTGACGCCGGTACCGGCGACGGCGCGATCGTCGCGGGATTCCCGGAGAACGGCGCCTTCGACGTCCGCCCGGCGCGCGTCCGCGGCCGTATCGGGGCCAGCGGCCCGGACATCTATCACCGCAGCACCGTACGCCGCGACGTCTACTCGCTCTTCGCCACGGTCCGGCAGGGCAACTCCGGCGGCCCGCTGCTGAGTCCTGACGGCCGTGTGTACGGCGTGGTCTTCGCGAAGTCCCTCGACGACGCGAACACCGGGTACGCCCTGACGGGAGACGAGGTGCGCGAGGACGTCCTGAAGGGCCGCTCGGCCGACCGGCCGGTGGACAGTGAGGGTTGCGCACTCTAGTGCCGCGTCAGCCACGGTTCACCCGCTCGCTGCCCTGGCAGGACCTCCCCCAGCTACCTCCCCCGGCCGGAGGCTGGGGGAGGGCCCCCGGTTGCGTTGCCCGATCGACCGAGTAGGCCTTCCCCTGGCCTTCGGCCTGGGGAACCCCAGAGGCCGATCCGGCACCTTGCAGCTGACCGCACCAGGTCACCTCGCTACCGGGCAAACCTTGACTGACGCGGCACCAGCCAGGCCCTGTCCGGCGAGCCACGAGGGCCTGGGGTCCCGTGCCGAGGCGCCGAGGGGAGTCGGATGCGGGTGCATCGCAACGCGATGGGGCGCCCCGGTGATACCAGCCACAAGTGCTCGTACTGAGGCCAAGGACAGGGCAGCACTCGGGCGGCTCCGACAGCGCAGCCGACGGAAGCCCCCGCGCTCCGCGAGCTGGATGATTGCCGCAGGTCACCATCCTGGCGGCTGGTGGGAGGCAGCCCCCGGCATGCCGGCGCGGAAGATCGCCCGAACAGACGTTCGGTTCCGCTTCCGTACCCTCTGAGCTGCAGGCCCTCCGGGACGTACTCCGTACCGGTGGGACTCCCGGGCCGTAACTCCGGCTGTCCTCGGGACTCGTCCTGGGGACTCGCCGTTGTCCTCGGGCCTGCACGTCGCGGGCCTCAGCCCCAGCAGGCGTACCTCCGCCCGGGGACCCGGCCCGGGCAAGGGCTACGTGCGTGGATGGCGCAGACGCGCCGACATCCAGCGGGCACGGCGGCGGAGGATCCGTGGAATGCCCAGCTGGAGATCCCCGATTCTGCCGGGATGCCCCACGACGACCACCCCCTGCGGGGTGCTGCGCGCGGCGGTGGCGCGGCGCTTGCGAACTGCGTTGTCCCGGGGGTCCACCCCCGGACCCCCGGCGTCACGGGAGTCGTGCGTCCAACCCATACCGGGAAGCGTGCCCGGGGCCCAAGGTCGGTAACCGCCCCTGGGACGGCCAATTGGCCTATGCGGCGGGCAATTGGCCGTTCGTAGGAAGGGTGTACGAACAGACCCGGAGGTCAGCGGTCCGGTTCGGGGTCCCGGAGCCAGTTGATGAGTTCCGTGGTGAAGGCGACCGGGTCCTCCTCGTGAGGGAAGTGCCCGAGCCCGTCGAAGAGCCGCCAGCGGTAGGGCGCCTCCACGTACTCCCCGGACCCCGCCGCGCTCCGGGTTCGCATCACCGGGTCGAGTGATCCGTGCAGATGCAGCGTCGGCACCCGTACCGGCCGCTTCATCCGCCGGTTGAACTGGATGCCGTCCGGCCTGGCCATGGACCGCACCATCCAGCGGTACGGCTCGATGGCACAGTGCGCCGTGGAGGGGATGCTCATCGCCCGCTGGTAGACGTCCACGGCCTCGTCCTCCGGAAGCCGGGGCCCCGACCACTCCCGGATCAGCCGCCCCACCAGCGCCGCGTCGTCCGCCGTCAGCCGCCGCTCGGGCAGCCATGGCCGCTGGAAGCCCCAGATATGGCTGCCGGCGGCGCTCTGCCGGGCGTCCGTCAGCATGGCCGAGCGCCAGCGTCTGGGGTGCGGCATCGAGGCGACGGCGAGCCGGCGGACCAGCTTCGGGCGCATCACGGCCGCAGTCCAGGCCAGATATCCCCCCAGGTCATGGCCGACCAGCGCGGCGTCCGGCTCGCCGAGCGAGCGGATCACCCCGGTCACGTCCAGGGCGAGGTTGGCCGGGTCGTAGCCCCGGGGCGTACGGTCGCTGCCGCCCACGCCGCGCAGATCCAGGGCCACGGCCCGGAAACCCGCGTCGGCGAGGGCGGTGAGCTGGTGCCGCCAGGCCCACCAGAACTGCGGAAAGCCGTGCAGCAGCAGCACGAGCGGACCGTCACCGGCCTCGGCGATATGGAACCGCGCGCCGTTCGCGGCGACGTCGCGGTGGGTCCAGGGGCCGTCGAGCCGTACGACCGAGGCGCTGGTGTCAGGGACCGTCATACGGAGGAGCGTGTCACAGTCACGCCCGCGGGTCGTGCCTCCGCCACGGGGCGGGGGTGGGGTTTGACGCCCTGCAGTACGGCCGCCGTCTGCTTGGCCGAAGCCATGCT
The DNA here is from genome assembly GCF_052245415.1 of Streptomyces sp. 8N706. Lineage (NCBI taxonomy): Bacteria > Bacillati > Actinomycetota > Actinomycetes > Kitasatosporales > Streptomycetaceae > Streptomyces > Streptomyces sp. 8N706. The sequence goes on from NZ_JBQQBW010000009.1 coordinate 76,267, forward strand.
CCGCTTCGGCGGCTTCACCTTCTTGAACTTGGCCATGGCGAAGAGCCCGAGTACCGCGGCGATCAGCAGATGTGCGCCGCCCACGATCAGGAAGGACCAGGCCAGCCCGAGGCCGAGGTTGTGGATGCCGTACGCGGCGGCGAAGCTCAGCACCGGCAGTGCGAACAACGCCAGAACCCCGGCTGCCGTGATCGCGCCGCCGCCGATGCCCGCACGCTTGGCGTCCCGGCGCAGTTCGGCCTTGGCCAGGGCGATCTCGTCGTGCACCAGCGCGGCCATCTCGGCCGTCGCCGAGGCGACCAACTGGCCGAGGCTGCGCTCGCCATCCTGTTCGACTGCGCTCATCGCTTCATCCCTCTTCTCTTTTCCGCCGTACTACCCATCTGGACTACTTACCAGCCGATTGCCCTCCAGATCATGCCGGACTGTCGTCCTTTGTGCTTCCGGCGGCCGCCAGCTCGGCAAGCCGCCGGTGCTCGGCGGCCTTCGCCTCATGGATGGCGGCCATTCGAAGGTGGTACTCGGGGTCGTCCATCTCGTAGATGTCGGGGACGCCGTCCTCGTCCTCGTCGCGCTCCTCCTCCGCGGACAGCTTCCTGTACCTGGTGTCGCGCACCTTCAGCAGTACGCCCGCCACGACCGCCGCGATCAGCGACCCGACCAGCACGGCGGCCTTCACCTCGTCGACGAGCGCCGGATCGCCGGGGAAGGCCAGCTCCCCGATGAGCAGTGCGACCGTGAAGCCGATCCCGGCCAGCATGGCCACCGCGAGCACATCGGCCCAGGCGAGGTCCTCGTTCAGCTCGGCCTTGGTGAAGCGGGCGGCGAGCCAGGAGCCGCCGAAGACGCCGACGGCCTTGCCGAGGACCAGGCCGATGACGACACCGAGCGGCTCGGGTGTGGTGAAGACATCGCCGACGGCCTTCCCGGAGACCGAGACCCCAGCTGCGCAGAGGGCGAACAGCGGTACGGCGAGTCCGGCCGAAACGGGCCGTACGCGGTGCTCGATGCGCTCCCCGGGGGAGCGTTCCTCACCGTCCCGGACGGTGCAGCGCAGCATCAGGCCCATCGCGACGCCCGCGACGGTGGCGTGCACCCCGCTCGCGTGCATGAGGGCCCAGATGACCACAGCGAGCGGGACGTGTACGTACCAGCCCCGCACACCCCAGCGGAGCAGGAACCAGAAGAGGACGAGGGCGCCGACGGCGAGGCCCAGGGCCACGAAGTCGAGCTCGCTGGTGAAGAAGATCGCGATGATCAGAATGGCGAAGAGGTCGTCGACGACGGCCAGGGTCAGCAGAAAGGCACGCAGCGCCGAGGGCAGGGACGTACCGATGACCGCGAGGACGGCGAGTGCGAACGCGATGTCGGTGGCGGTGGGTACCGCCCAGCCGCTGAGGTCGCCGTCGCCGCCCAGGTTCACGAGGACGTAGAAGGCCGCCGGCATCACCATGCCGCAGAGGGCCGCGATGACCGGGAGGGCCGCAGCCCTGGGGTCGCGCAGTTCGCCCGCGACCAACTCGCGCTTGAGCTCGATACCGGCGACGAAGAAGAAGACCGTGAGCAGACCGTCCGTGGCCCAGGAGGCGACCGAGAGATGGAGATGCAGTGGCTCGGGGCCGAACGAGAAGTCCCTGACGTCCTGGTAGACATCGTTCAGCGGTGTGTTCGCCATGATGAGCGCGATGATCGCGGCCACCAGCAGCAGCACGCCTCCGACGGTCTCCGTCCGCAGCGCATCCGCCACGAACGTACGCTCCGGGAGCGAGAGGCGTCCGAGGAACTTGCGGCGGTGGGGCGCGGCCACGGGTACGACCTCCGTCGGTTCGGCGGAAAGGCCTCAGCTCGGGCATGGCTGAAGGACCTGCCGACCAGACTTCCCGGCGCACCCTGAACTTCATGTGCGATGTTGCATCGCAGTCCCACTTTACCCGGGCGGGCGCGGGCGGCCATCCGGCAGGGTTCGCCACATGTTCCAGCGCTTCGCATGCTGGATGAGCATGCACACGGTGTGCCCCGCGATCTGCCGGGCACACCGCGATGCCCGTTTCGGGCCGTTCCGCCGGTCAGCCCTCTCCGGCGGCCCGCCCCGTGCTCAGTCCTCGCTGGCCGCGCTCGGCAGCTTGCTCTGGATGAGCTCCATCACGGACGAGTCGGTGAGCGTGGTGACATCACCGAGGGCGCGGTTCTCGGCGACATCGCGCAGCAGCCGCCGCATGATCTTGCCGGAGCGGGTCTTGGGCAGCTCGGCGACCGGCAGGATCCGCTTGGGCTTGGCGATCGGACCGAGCGCCCTGGCGACGTGGTTCCGCAGCTCCTCGACCAGGTCACCGCCCTCGGACGCGCCGCCGCGCAGGATGACGAAGGCGCAGATGGCCTGGGTGGTCTGTGGATCGGTGGCCCCCACGACCGCGGCCTCGGCCACCTTGGGGTGCGAGACGAGCGCCGACTCGACCTCGGTGGTCGAGATGTTGTGGCCGGACACCAGCATCACGTCGTCGACGCGGCCGAGCAGCCAGATGTCGCCGTCGTCGTCCTTCTTGGCACCGTCACCGGCGAAGTAACGGCCCTCGAACCGCGACCAGTAGGTGTCGAGGTAGCGCTGGTCGTCGCCCCAGATGGTGCGGAGCATCGACGGCCACGGCTCGGTGAGGACCAGGTAGCCGCCGGAGCCGTTCGGCACCTCGTTGGCGTCGTCGTCCACGACCGTCGCGGCGATGCCGGGCAGCGGGACCTGCGCCGAACCCGGCTTGGCTTCGGTGACTCCCGGCAGCGGGCTGATCATGATGGCGCCGGTCTCGGTCTGCCACCACGTGTCGACGACCGGCGTCCGGTCACCACCGATGTTCTTCCGGTACCAGATCCACGCCTCGGGATTGATCGGCTCCCCCACCGAGCCCAGGATCCGCAGCGACGACAGATCGAACTTGGCCGGGATGTCGTCGCCCCACTTCATGCACGCGCGGATCGCGGTCGGGGCGGTGTAGAGGATCGTGACGCCGTACTTCTGCACGATCTCCCACCAGCGGCCCTGGTGGGGGGTGTCCGGGGTGCCCTCGTAGAGCACCTGGGTCGCGCCGTTGGAGAGCGGTCCGTAGACGATGTACGAATGCCCGGTCACCCAGCCGACGTCCGCAGTGCACCAGTAGACGTCCGACTCGGACTTGAGGTCGAAGACGGCATCGTGGGTGTACGAAACCTGGGTGAGGTAGCCCCCGGAGGTGTGCAGGATGCCCTTGGGCTTCCCGGTCGTGCCGGAGGTGTAGAGGATGAAGAGCGGGTGCTCGGCGTCGAAGGCCTCCGGGGTGTGCTGCTCCGGCTGACGGCCCACGATCTCGTGCCACCACACGTCGCGGCCCTCGGTCCAGGCTGTGTCCTGCCCGGTGCGGCGGACGACGAGCACGCTGCGCACGTTCTCCGTACCGGGACGGGTGAGCGCCTCGTCGACGGCCGGCTTGAGCGCGGAGGGCTTGCCGCGGCGGTGGCCCCCGTCGGCGGTGATGACGACCCGGGCGTCGGCGTCCTCGATACGGGTGGCCAGGGCGTCGGCGGAGAAGCCGCCGAAGACCACGGAGTGCGGGGCTCCGACGCGGGCGCAGGCGAGCATCGCGACCACGGCCTCGGGGATCATCGGCAGATAGATCGCGACCCGGTCGCCGGCCCGGACGCCGAGCTCGGTCAGGGCGTTGGCCGCCTGGGAGACCTCACGCTGCAGCTCGGCGTAGGTGAGCGAGCGGGTATCGCCCGGCTCGCCCTCGAAATGGAGCGCGACCCGGTCACCCAGGCCGTTCTCCACATGCCGGTCCACGCAGTTGTACGCGACGTTGAGCTTGCCGTCGGCGAACCACTTCGCGAAGGGCGGATTGCTCCAGTCGAGGGTCTCGGTCGGTTCGGTCGCCCATGTGAGCCGCCGGGCCTGCTCGGCCCAGTAACCCAACCGGTCAGCCTTGGCCCGTTCGTACGCTTCAGCGGTGACATTGGCGTCGGCGGCCAGCTCGGCCGGCGGTGCGAACCTCCGGTCCTCCTTCAAGAGGTTGGCCAGGCTTTCGTTGCTCACGACATCTCCCAATCCGAGGGCACTTCGTATCCCAGGTCATAGCTCATCAGTCAGTTGGCCCGTGTGACAAGCGTCTTCCCGCAATTGGTTTAGACCTGTTCTTCGCGTGATGCCTGGTGCGCCTGAAAGCCTGGGCAACGGAGAGAGGTACCCCGGTACGGGCGGATTCACCGGCCCGTACCGGAATCCTGTGAAGGCCCTACACAAGACTCTCCTCATGAGCGGTCGGACCGACCCGGGCAAACACTTGTGCATCCTCGTCCAGCAGATACGCCTGGGCCTCGCCCACATGAAAGTACATGCCGTGCAGCGCCAATGAGCCTTCGGCGACCCTGCGCGCCACGGACTCATGAGCTGCCAGATGCCTCAACTGCTGCACCACATTGGTGAGACAGAGCTGCTCCGCCCTGTCTGCCGGCGACCTGTCGGCGATCCTCGGCCCGGCGCCCGGATGCCGGGCCAGCTGCTCCAGGCTGGGGAGCGCATGCCGCAGCCAGCGTTTGAGGGGTGTCTGGGGGCCGCCCGGCACCGCGCTGAGGAGTGCCTGCATCGCACCACAGCCGGAGTGCCCGCACACCGTGATGCTGCTGACCTTCAGCACGTCCACCGCGTACTCGATGGCCGCGGCCACCGAGTCGTCGCCGGTCTCGTCGCCCGGCAGCGGCACCAGGTTGCCCACATTCCGTACGGTGAACAGATCGCCCGGACCGCTCGACGTGATCATGCTGGTGACGAGCCGGGAGTCGGCACAGGTCAGGAAGAGCTGAGACGGGCGCTGGCCGTCCCGGGCGAGGCGGGCCAACTCCTCTCGCACCATCGGTGCGGTGTTGCGCTGGAACGCGCTCAATCCGCTGGCCAGTTGGTCACTTCCGGCTCTTGGCTCCTCGCTCATGGCCGCCGGGCGCGTGCAGTGGTGATTCCGCCATGGCGTCCAGGGGCGGCAGCTGTGTGCCGACGCGGGCTCGGCGATGCGCTGGCCGGCGCGGCCGGTGATCGCCGCCGTGCCCCCCAGCGCGGTGTGCGCGTCCTGCCAGTGCTGCAACGTCTCGTACGCGGCGTGGTCCATGAAGAAGCCGTCCAGCTCGATCACTGCATGGGCCCAGTCCGGCACTTCCCCGAGGGCCCGGCTGAGCCGTGGCACGGCGAGAAACGTCAACTGGCCTCGCACCCGTACCCGGTGGGTCCCGTCCGGTTCCGCCTCGACGGTGATACGGGTGCGCGTCAGCCGGTGGAGCGCCAGCACCACCGCGACCGCGATTCCGATGACCACGCCTTCCAGCACCCCCAGCAGCACGACGGCCGACAACGTCACCGCGTACACCAGGACCTCACGGTGCCGCTGGATGTTGCGCATATGGGTCAGGCTGACCATCTGCACGCCCACGACCATCACCAGCGCCGCGAGGACGGCCAGGGGAATCAGCTCCAGCATCCCGACCAGCAGCCCGGCGGCCAGCAGCACCCATACGCCGTGCAGTACGGCCGAGCCACGGCTGACGGCACCGGCCGCGACATTGGCCGTGCTGCGCACGGCCACCCCGGTGACCGGCAGGCCGCCGAGCGCTCCCGACACCACATTGGCCGCACCCTGGCCGCGCAGCTCCCGGTCGAGGTCCGCACGTGGCACACGGTTCTCCGGCTCCCCGGCTCGGGCCGCGGCCAGCTTGTCGATGGCCACGGCTGAGAGCAGCGACTCCACACTCGCGACCAGGGTGATGGTGAGCGCGGCGGCGACCAGCCCCAGGGCCGGACCGTCGGGCATCTGGGGCAGTGCGTGGCTCCGCCAGGACGGCAAGTCCACCTGTGGCAGACGCAGGCCCGCGGTCGCCGTGGACGCCGTCGCGAGGGCGACCGCCACGAGGGCCGCCGGTGCGTTGCCGAGCAGCCTCCTCCATCGACGGGGCAACCGCGGCCACAGGAGGAGCGTCGCGACGGTGACGGCGCTGACCGACAGGGCTGCGGGGTGGGGGTGCATCAACTGCTCGGGAAGAGCGAGGGCGTTGGCGACCGCCGAACTCTGTGGCGTGCCGCCGAGGACGACATGGAGCTGGGCCAGGGCGATGGTGGCCCCGATGCCGGCCAGCATTCCATGCACGATCGCCGGGCTGACGGCCAGCGCGGAACGGGCCACCCGTGCGAACCCCAGGGCGAGCTGAGCGAGCCCGGCGATCACGGTGAGCGCGCAGGTGGTGCGCCAACCGTAGGTGTGGATGAGATCCGCGGTGATCACGGTGAGGCCGGCTGCGGGGCCGCTGATCTGGAGTGGCGCTCCGCCCAGCAGGCCCACGACGATGCCGCCCACGGCTGCGGCGACAAGGCCGGACTGGAGCGGCGCACCGGTGGCGAGGGCGATGCCGAGGGAGAGCGGCAGCGCGATGAGAAAGACGGTGACGGACGCGGACAGATCGGCGGGGTGGATCCGGAAACGACGGTCGGAGCCGGAGCTGCCGGGGGTCGGGCCCGGCTCTCCGGGGGGCGGTGCGGGGGGCTTCGCCTCCCGGGCGAAGCGGTGAGCGCGAAAGGGGCGGTCGTCCATGGGCATGCGAACAGTCATCGTCCCGTCTTCCTCCGGGGCTGCGCGGTCGCGGTCAAGCGCGGCCGTGGGTCACGGCGTACAGCGGCGGGATGGCGCATCGTCCTGGCGCCCGCTGGTGGCGGGCGCCCAACGACTCTCAACTCTCAGTAAACGAATCGTAATGCAGAGTAAAGAACTCTACAGAACTTTCTCCGTAAAACGGCATCGGCTTACATCTATCGAGTGAATCTGTATGAATGTCAGCTTGTCGTACAAATCCTCCGGCCCGGTCATGCGACGTTGTCGGCGCTGTGTCGCACTGGACAAACCTGAGGAAAGAGGTGGCTCATGGCAGCCGCATGGAGAGTGGTGCTCGGTGTCGTCACGCCGGCGATGGCGCTCGCGGTCACCGGCTGCTCGAGTGGAGTGGCGATGAAGCCGGGGGGCGGAGATCCGCAGGAGGGTTCCGTGGCGCCGCAGGGTGCGGCCGCCGACAAGATCCGGATGATCGGTGACGGCTCGACCGCCGACACCGGCCGCCAGCCGAATCAGCCCGCTGTGCAGCGGCTGCGACCGGGTGAGCGTCCTCCGCAATTCGTGGTCTTCTCCTGGGACGGTGCGGGAGAGGACAGCCAGAAGCTCTTTTCGCACTTCCGTGCCGTCGGTAAGAAGTACAACGCGAAGATGACGTACTTCCTCAGCGGTGTGTACATGCTGCCGGACGAGAAGAGGAAGATCTACGACCCGCCGCGCCACTCACGCGGCGCCTCGGCCATCGGCTTCAACGACACCGAGGGGATCAAGGCCACCCTGGCGCAGATGCGTGAGGCCTGGCAGGAGGGCAACGAGATCGGCACCCACTTCAACGGCCACTTCTGCGGCACGGACGGCGGAGTGGGCACCTGGTCCTCCGAGGAGTGGAAGAACGAGATCGAGCAGGCCGAGTCGTTCGTCAAGAAGTGGCGGACCAACACGGGGCTCAAGAACGAGAAGCCCCTGCCCTTCGACTACAGCAAGGAACTGGTGGGTGGCCGGGCGCCCTGCCTGGAGGGGCAGAAGAACCTGATCCCCGCGGCCAAGCGGATGGGTTTCCGTTACGACGCCAGCTCCTCCGGTGGCCGCCAGGTCTGGCCGAACAAGATCGACGGCATCTGGGACTTCCCGCTCCAGGAGGTCCCCATGCCCGGCCGCGCCTTCGAGACCCTGGCGATGGACTACAACTTCCTGGCGAACCAGTCCGGCACGGTGCAGGGCGACCCCTCGCGGCACGAGGCGTGGGGGAAGCAGATGCGTGACGGTCTGCTCGCGGCCTTCCAGAGGGCGTACAACGGCAACCGGGCCCCGCTGTTCATCGGGAACCACTTCGAGTCCTGGAACGGCGGCACCTATATGCGCGCCGTCGAGGACACCATCAAGACGGTCTGCCCGCAGGAGGGTGTGCGCTGTGTGACCTTCAAACAGCTCACGGACTGGCTGGACGCCCAGGACCCGCAGGTGCTCGACCGACTGCGCACGCTGGGGGTCGGCGAGAAGCCGAAGGGAGGCTGGCCGTCCTTCCTCTCGGCGCGGCCGTCCGCTCCTGCCGAGCCCAGGGGTCCGGGGCGCCCCTCCGGCCCCGGCGGGCCCCGGACTCATGGGAAGCCGGATGCTCCGGGGGGCGGCTCACCGGCGGGTGCAGCGGCCAGGTAGCGGCCCCTTCTTGGTCATACAGGCTGCGGCGTGATCTTCGCCAGACGCTCCTCGAGGGAGAAGGCGGGGTCGACCTGGGCTGCGAGGTCGGCGCCCGTCTTCGCGTTTCCCCAGCTCTCCGCGTTCTTCAGATGGAAGTGGACCATCTGCCGGGTGTAGCGGTGCCAGTCACGCCGCTCGTACGAGTCGTCGGCTGTCTCGTGCAGGGTCCGCAAAGCCTGGCGGTTGGCAGGTTCGAGCGCGTCGAAACGGTGCGGGCGGCCCTTCTCCATCGCCCGCACCCAGTCGGAGTGGCCGACCGTGACGAGAAGGTCGTCGCCGGCCTCGTCGCGGAGGAACGCCAGGTCGTCCGGTCCCTGCACCTTGTTGCCGACGACGCGCAGCGAGACGCCGAAGTCGCGGGCGTACTCCTTGTATTGGCGGTAGACCGCGATGCCCTTGCGGGTGGGCTCGGCCACCAGAAAGGTCATGTCGAAACGGGTGAACATCCCGGACGCGAAGGAGTCGGAGCCGGCCGTCATATCGACGACGACGTACTCGTCCCGGCCGTCGACGAGGTGGTTGAGGCAGAGCTCGACCGCCCCGACCTTGGAGTGGTAGCAGGCCACACCGAGATCCGACTCGGTGAAGGGGCCGGTCACCATGATCCGTACATCGGCGCCGTCCTCGAGCTTTACGGGGCGGGCGCAGGCCGCGTACACCGGGTTCTCCTCGCGGATTCGCAGAAGGCGCGAGCCCTCGCCCGGAGGAGTTGTCTTGATCATGGTCTCCGCGGAGGCGATCCGCGGATTCGACCCCCGCAGATAATCCTTGATCAGCGCCAGCTCGTGGCCCATGGCGGGGAGTGCCCCCGCTGCCTCTTCGTCGAGGCCGAGCGCGGAGGCCAGGTGCTGGTTGATATCGGCGTCCACAGCGATCACGGGGATGCGTGCGGCGGCGAGGTGGCGGATGAACAGTGAGGACAGCGTGGTCTTGCCGCTGCCGCCCTTCCCTACGAAAGCGATCTTCATGTTCACCAAGAGTATGCGAAGCAATGCTCAACGTGAGTGACCGGGGTGAGGAAGACCACTCCTTCGAGGGGTGGAAGAGGTGAGTGCGTAGGGTCGTCGCATGGGTACGAATGCCGATCCGCTGGCCGCTCTGGGTGCGCTCCCGAGCGTGGCCGACTCCGTGGACTCCGTGCGCAAAGCCGTGGACCGTGTATACGGCCACCGGGTGATGCGCCGCCGCAGCAACGAGATCACATCGGAGGCCGCGCTGCGCGGAGCGCGTGGCTCCGCGGCCTTGTCCGACGCCGACTGGGCCTTGGAGGAGGTGCGGCGGCGCAGCGACTTCGGGGGTGAGGGCGAACCGCGGACAGTCGGCGCGGCGCTGCGGCTGACCGCGGAGGCGGGGCAGTTGCTCAGCGTCTGGCGGCAGTCCCCGCTGCGGGCGCTGGCCCGGCTGCATCTGGTGGCGGCTGGCGGCTCGGCTCCGGAGGACACGGTGGGCCGGCCCCGGCTGGCGGGCGAGACGGTGTCCGAACCGCTGATCGAACTGCCGTTGCCGGACGCAGAAGAGGTGGCCGGGCGGTTGGAGGGCCTGGCCGAGTTGGTGCTCGCGGGGACCGAGGCCCCGGCGCTGGTGACGGCCGCGGTCGTGCATGGCGAGCTGCTGGCGCTGCGGCCCTTCGGCTCGTGCAACGGCCTGGTGGCGCGCACCGCGGAGCGGATCGTGCTGGTGGGCAGTGGGCTCGACCCGAAGTCCATCTGCCCGGCCGAGGTAGGCCATGCGGAGCTCGGACGAGCGGCCTACGCGGCGGCACTGGACGGCTATGTCTCAGGGGCCCCGGAGGGGATGGCGGCATGGATCACACACTGCGGTCGCGCGGTGGAGCTCGGGGTCCGCGAGAGTACGGCGGTGTGTGAGGCGCTGCAGCGCGGCGCCGCCTGAGGGCCTGCGGACAAAGGGTTGCGGCGGTACCGGGAGAGGTACCGCCGCTGGCATGTCCGTCGGGTTACCAGTGCGTGCTCGATATTCGCCCATCAGGTCGGGTACTTCGCCCGTCACCTGGTGCGGCTGGCCCGTAATCGACGGGTCGGCGTCGCGTGGGTGCCTGACATTCATGCATCGGTCCGTGGGGCCTTGGTGCGTTGAAGGGTGATCCTCCCGGATCTCCCTGGTCTCGCGGGCCGTTGACTCCTTTCTACTCCTGGGTGTGGAGAAGTGGAAGCCCTGGCTGCATATCTTTACCTTTACCTTCAAACCCGGGCATAAGCTGCGCGCCGTCGGGACGCGTACCAGACCAGGCCCGCGGTGGCGGCTGCCGCACCCACCGCCGCGACTGCGGCGAGTACGGGGCGAGGCGGCAGGGAGAGCGACGGAACGCGCTGTTTCAGCCGCACGGGACGGTTGAAGGAGAGCACCGGCCAGTCCCGGGCCACGGCCTCCCGGCGCAGTCCACGGTCCGGGTTGACGGCGCAGGGGTGGCCGACCGACTCGAGCATAGGAATGTCGGTCACCGAGTCGCTGTACGCGTAGCAGCGAGCGAGGTCGTAGCCCTCGCTCGCGGCCAGCTGGGCGATGGCCTCGGCCTTGGCCGGACCATAGGCGTAATACTCGATCTCGCCTGTGAAGCGGCCGTCCTCGACGACCATACGGGTGGCCACGACACGGTCGGCGCCGAGCAACTCGCCGATCGGCTCGACCACCTCGGCGCCCGAAGTGCTGACGATCACCACATCGCGGCCGGCGGAGTGGTGCTCCTCGATGAGCGAGGCCGCCTCGTCATAGATGATCGGGTCGATGAGATCGTGCAGGGTCTCCGCGACGATCTCGCGTACCTGCTGAACGTTCCAGCCGCGGCACAGGGCGGAGAGGTACTCGCGCATCCGCTCCGTCTGGCCGTGGTCGGCGCCGCCCACGAGGTAGACGAACTGGGAGTAGGCGGTGCGCAGTACCGCCCTCCGGTTGATCAGGCCACCTCGGTAGAAGGACTTGCTGAAGGTCAGCGTGCTCGACTTCGCAATCACCGTCTTGTCGAGATCGAAGAAGGCGGCAGTGCGCGGCAAGAGGCGGTTTTCCACGGAGCAGAGCATAGGGGCCCGCCATTCGGCGTAAGCTGGGGCGCGTGGGTTTGCCTGAGAAGGCTCTCGGGTACACCATGGAAGTCACGGATCGTTCGCGACCGTGCTAACCCGGTCCGACTCCTCCCCCCCCGAGTCGGCCGTGGGGACGACCCCCGCTCTCCCCCCCGGCGGGGGTCGTCGCATGTCCGGACGCATTTTCGCATTTCATTTGGGGTCTTTCCTTTCTTTCGCGCCATGGGCTGCCGCGGCAGTCGACAGCAGCGCCTCGTGACGGAGAGTAATCGATGAGCTGCGGAGTGGGAAGTCACTGGTATAGGTGAGCGGGATATTCACAACTCGCAAGTTGTCCACAGTTTCGGACCAAGATCCTCCCGATTTCCCGGATCGCTGCACGGTGATTACCCGCGAAGTCCGCGGACGTGAGAGTGCGAAGCGAGAGGGGGCGAGACCGTGGCCGGATCCATCACAACCGATCGGCTGCATACCGCCGATGGGGAACAGCGTCGACCGCTGATCGTCACCGAGGACGAGGGACTGCTCGACGATTTGCTGCGGCTGTGCGCCGCGGCGGGTGCCGAGCCGGAGGTATCCCATGGGATGCCGACGGGACGGGGCGGCTGGGAGGACGCTCCGCTGGTCCTGGTCGGGGACGACACCGCGCACCGGTTGCGGGGTGCGGTGCGCAGACCGGGGGTGCTGCTCGTCGGGCGCGATCTGGACAATCATGACGTCTGGCGGCAGGCGGTGGGCATCGGCGCGGACCATGTGCTGTTCCTGCCCGACGCCGAGCCCTGGTTGGTAGACCGGATCGCCGACGCTGCGGAGGGCGTCGGACGACAGGCCCTGACCGTGGGAGTGGTCGGCGGGCGGGGTGGGGCGGGTGCGAGCACCCTGGCTTGCGCGCTCGCCGTGACCGCGGCCCGTGCGGGCAGGCGGACGATGCTCATCGACGCGGATCCGCTGGGCGGTGGTCTCGATGTCCTGCTCGGCGGGGAGAGAGCGGACGGCCTGCGCTGGCCGGCGTTCGCTCAGTCGCGGGGCCGGGTCGCGGGCAGCGCGCTGGAGGCGTCCCTGCCAGAGCTGCACTCCCTGCGGGTGTTGAGCTGGGACCGTGGCGAGGCAGTCGCCATCGCCCCCGAGGCGATGCGCTCCGTGCTGGCCGCGACGCGCAGAGGCGGCGGGGTGGTCGTGGTCGATCTGCCCCGCCGCGTGGACGATGCGGTGGCGGAGGCTCTTGCGCAGTTGGACATCGCCCTGATGGTGGTGCCCGCCGAGCTGCGGGCCGTCGCCGCGGCGCATCGAGTGGCGGCGTCCGTGGGCATGGTGGTCCGGGACCTGCGGGCGGTCGTACGCGGGCCTCGTGGTGCAGGACTGGACGACGAGGAGATCGCCCGGCTGCTGGGACTGCCGCTGGCGGGTGGGCTCGCTCCGGAGCCCGGACTGCCCGGCTCGCTCGAGGGCGGCGCTCCGCCGGGGAGCAGTGTGCGCGGGCCGCTCGCCCGGTTCTGCTCGGGGTTCTGGGAACAGGTCCTGCCGGGCGGCGGCGGTGGGGCTCCCCCCGCAGGCCAGGGGAGCGTCGCCGTATGAGTGCGGTGAGCCTCGCGGGCGGCGAGCTGCCCGCCCCTCTGTTGGACGCCGTGCGGTTGCGGCTGGCGGAGACGGGGGCCGAGCCGACGCCCGCCCGGGTGGCGGCCGCACTGCGCGAGCAGGGGCGGCTGCTCGGCGACATGGAAGTGCTCGGCGTGGTGACGCGACTGAGGTCCGAGCTCGTCGGCAGCGGCCCCCTGGAGCCGCTGCTCGCCGAGCCCGATGTCACGGATGTGCTGGTCACCGCCCCGGATGAGGTGTGGGTCGACCGAGGGCTGGGCCTGGAGCGCACCGATGTGCGCTTTCCCGACGCGTCCGCCGTCCGGCGCCTCGCGCAGCGCCTCGCCGCGGTTGCCGGACGAAGGCTGGACGACGCGCGGCCGTGGGTCGACGCCCGGTTGCCGGACGGCACGCGACTGCATGCGGTGCTGCCACCGGTGGCCGTGGGCTCGACCTGCCTGTCGCTGCGGGTGGTGCGGCCGCGGGCGTTCGGCCTGGCCGAGCTCGTCGCGGCGGGGACGGTGCCACCTGGAGGGGAGCGGCTGCTCCGGGGGGTGCTGGAGGCCCGTTTGTCCTTCTTGATCAGTGGAGGAACCGGGTCGGGCAAGACGACTCTCCTCAGCACTCTGCTGGGACTGGTCGGGCCGGACGAGCGGATCGTACTGGCCGAGGACTCCGCGGAGTTGAGGCCGGAGCATCCCCATGTGGTGCGGCTTGAGGCACGGCCCGCCAACCAGGAGGGCTCGGGCCGGGTCACACTGCGCGACCTGGTACGGCAGGCGCTGCGGATGAGGCCCGACCGGTTGGTGGTGGGTGAGGTCCGAGGCCCGGAAGTCACCGATCTGCTCGCCGCTCTGAACACGGGGCATGAGGGCGGCTGCGGCACGGTGCACGCGAATGCGGCGGCGGATGTGCCCGCCCGGCTGGAGGCGCTCGGTTCGACAGCGGGGCTCGACCGGGCGGCGCTGCACAGTCAGTTGTCCGCGGCGCTCTCCGTGGTGGTGCATCTGGTTCGGGACCGGTCGGGTCAGCGACGCATCGCGGAGGTCCACGTGCTGGAACGCGACAGGGACGGGCTGGTGAGGACGGTGCCGGCCGCGGTGTGGGGCCCGCATGGTTTCCGCGGCGAACGGGGTTGGGAGCGACTCGACCGGCTGTGTGCTCGCGGGGGTGCGTTGTGACCGTTGCGGCGATGGCAGCGGAAGCCGCTCCGGCGTACACCGCGGTGCTGTGCGTGGGCCTGGCCGCTCTGCTTCTGCTGACCGGGAGGGACACGGCGCTGCGGAGGGCGCGTCTGCTGTTCACCGACGGATGCGGGGCAGCGCAGGACCGGTTCGGGTTCCGTCATTCTTCGCTTCCCTGGCGCAGGGCGGCCGCTGCGGCCCGGCGACGGTGGGAGGCCTGGCCCGGGGGACCGCCGGGCCGTGAGGTGTGGTGTCTTCCGACCGGGTGCGCGGTCGCCCTGCTCGGCGTATCCGTGCTGCCGTTGCTCGGGGCGCTGGTGGCCCTGCCCGTGATGCGCCGGTGGCTCCGGCGCCGGGAGCAGCGACGAGCCTGCGATCGCACCGCCGCGCAGGTGATCGAGGTGTGTGCCGCGGTGGCGGGCGAGTTGCGGGCAGGGGCACAGCCGAACGACGCGCTGCGGACGGCGGTCGCGGGAGCTTTCGGAGATGCGGAGGCTGCGGTGACGGCGGCGGCACGGTTCGGCGGGGATGTGCCGGAAGCACTGCGGCGGATGGCGCGGCGGCCGGGCGCGGAAGGACTGTTGGGGGCCGCGGCGTGCTGGCAGGTTGCCGCGGACAGAGGGGCGGGGCTGGCGCTGGGGCTGGAAAGGGTGGCCGATGCGCTGCGAGCCGAGCGGGCTCAGTGCGAGGAGCTCGACGCCCAGCTCGCCGGGACGAGATCCACCGCGGTGATGCTGGCCCTGCTTCCGGTCCTCGGGCTGCTGATGGGCAGTGCACTGGGTGCCGAGCCGCTGCGGGTGCTGTTGCACACCCCCGCGGGATGGGCCTGTCTCGTGGTCGGCGGTCTGCTCGAGTGCGCCGGGCTCGTCTGGACGGCGAGCGTCGTTCGGGCGGCCGCCGGCCGGCGGGGAGCGGGGACCGTATGAGCGGCGACGTTCTCCACAGGATGGGGGCCGTACTGGGGGCTGTCGCAGCGGTGGCTTGTGCGGCGGTTGTGGCATACGGCAGCCGGAGAGACCGTGCGGTGCGACGTCGCATGGTGCTGATGCTGGGCGCTGAGCACGCGAGGCAGCGTGCGCGGGCCGGGTTGCGCGGCAGGTTCGCAGGGTGGCGCCGGCAGTGCCGTGGCGCCCTGCGGGATCGTTGGCCTGCTCCGGCCGTGGGGCTGACCGCCTTCGTGCTGGTGGGTGGAGTGCCCGGAGGTGTTGTGGGACTCGCGGCGGCCTACGGGATACGGAGATGGTGGCGCAGCCGCCCGGCGAGGGACGGGGCGGTGGCCAGCGCGGACGCGGTTGCGCGGCAACTGCCGCTGGCCGGTGATCTGTTGGCGGCATGCCTCGCTGCCGGGGCGGGGCCGCGTGAAGCGGCGGAGGCGGTGGGGAGTTCGCTGGGCGGACCGGTCGGCAACCGGCTGGTACAGAGTGCCGCCGAGCTCAGGCTCGGAGGCGAACCGGCAACAGCCTGGGGCCGGTTGGGTGCCCTGCCCGGTGCCGACGGACTGGCCCGCTGCCTGGAGCGGGCCCAGGCGACCGGCGTTCCGGCGGTGGAGCCGGTGACCCGGCTGGCCGCGGAGTGCCGCGCCGAACAGGCCCGGGCGGCGACGGCAAGGGCCCGGCGGGCCGGTGTCCTCGCCACTGCCCCACTGGGGCTGTGCTTTCTCCCCGCCTTCCTGACGGTCGGCGTGGCACCCGTGCTGATCGGGCTGGCCGGCGGCCTGTTGAGCGGCGGCTGACGTAACACCGCGTGGACGGACCGGTCGTGGAGAGACCGGCGCGACGCAAACCATGAACAAGGGGGCTGAAATGGTGATGAAGGTATCTGGATGGTGGCAGACGCTGCGCGGGGCGCGGCGTGAGGCGGGAATGACCACGGCGGAGTACGCCGTGGGAACGGTCGCCGCCTGCGGCTTCGGTGCCGTCCTCTACAAGGTGGTGACCAGCGGGGCAGTCTCCGGGGCGTTGCAGTCGGTGATCGGACGGGCTCTCGATGCGCCGTTCTGACCGGGGGTATGTGACGGCGGAGGCCGCCGTGGTGCTGCCCGCGATGGTGTTGTTCGCGGTGGCACTGCTCTGGGGGCTGATGGCTGCGGCGGCCCAGATCCAGTGTGTGGATGCGGCGCGGGCCGGGGCCCGCGCCGCCGCACGGTCCGAGCCGCGGGCGGCCGCCCTGGCCGCCGCCCGCTCGGTAGCACCGCGAGGAGCCGAGATCGCGTTCGACCGCGAGGGGGACCAGGTACGGGTACGGGTCGAGGCCCCTGCGGCCGGACCTCGCTCCCTGTCCATCCGGCTGCGAGCCGAGGCCGTCGCGCTCTCCGAGGACAGAGCTGTGGAGGCCGGGTGAGCACCATGGCCGACCGGGGGTCGGCCACGGTGTGGACGGCGGTGCTGGCGGCCGCGCTCTGCGCGGTCTTTGCCGCGGTGCTCGGTATGGGGCAGGCGGTGGTCGTACGGCACCGGGCGGGCGGGGCGGCGGACCTGGCCGCGCTTGCCGCGGCGGACCATGCGCTGGACGGGCAGGGGCCGGCCTGTGCGATGGGGCGACGGGTGGCGGCCGCGCAGGGCGCCCGGCTGGTCCGCTGCGTGCTGACCGGGGAGGTCGCCGATGTGACGGCGGAGGCGCGGTCCGGGCCGTTCGCTTCCCGGATCCGGGCACGGGCCGGACCGGCGGGGGCCGCGGCGGGCCCGGGGGGCCGCGACTATGCGGGCTCCTCCGAGCCACCGGACGGCTCGGGCTCCGTCGGCGCGCCCGCGAGGAGCGTGGTGAGCAGCCGTACGGCGGCGCGCTTGTTCAGCGGATCGTTGCCGTTGCCGCACTTCGGCGACTGGATGCAGGACGGGCAACCGGAGTCGCACTCGCAGGAGGCGATCGCCTCACGCGTCGCCCGCAGCCAGCGGTGCGCGGTGTGGAAAGCGCGCTCCGCGAAGCCGGCCCCGCCGGGGTGGCCGTCGTACACGAACACCGTGGGCAGAAGGGTGTCCGGGTGCAGGGGCACCGAGACTCCGCCGATGTCCCAGCGGTCGCAGGTGGCGAACAGGGGCAGCATGCCGATGGACGCGTGCTCCGCGGCGTGGAGGGCGCCTGCGAGGTGCTCCGGGTTGATGCGGGCGCCGTCCAACTGGTCGTCGGTGACCGTCCACCACACCGCGCGGGTGCGCAACGTCCGGGGTGGAAGGTCGAGCTTGGACTCGCCGAGGACCTCACCCGTGATCAGTTTGCGGCGAAGGAAGGAGACGACTTGATTGGTGACCTCCACCGAGCCGAAGCACAGACGCGCATCCCCCCATGGAATCTCGGTGGTCGTCTCCAGGACGGAGATCGACGTGGTGTCGCGGGCGGTGGTGGAGTACGGCGGATTCGCCTCCTCGACAAGGGCCACCGAATCATGGAGATCGAGGTGTTCGACGACATAGGTGCGGCCCTGGTGGAGATGGACCGCTCCGTCGTGGACCGCGGTGTGGGCGGCCGAGGCATCCACGGTTCCCAGCAGGCGGCCGGTCCCGGCCTCGACGATCTGGACGGGTGGCCCGCCCTCTCCCCGGATGTCCGTGAGGTCTGCCGCCCGCTCGCGGCGTGGCCAGTGCCAGGCGGTGGCCCGGCGGCGCAGCAGCTTGCGCTGTTCGAGCTGCGGTATCAGCCCGGGGGCGGCCGGGCCGAAGAGTTCCAGGTCGGCCTCGGTGAGGGGCAGCTCGGCCGCCGCCGCGCACAGATGGGGGGCGAGGACGTACGGGTTGTCCGGATCGAGCACGGTGGACTCCACCGGTCGGCGGAACAGCGCCTCGGGGTGGTGCACGAGATAGGTGTCCAGCGGGTCGTCGCGGGCGACGAGAACGGCGAGTGCCCCTTGCCCCGCGCGCCCTGCCCGGCCCGCCTGCTGCCACAGTGAAGCCCGGGTGCCCGGATAGCCGGCGAGGACCACGGCGTCGAGCCCGGAGACGTCCACGCCGAGTTCCAGGGCCGTGGTGGCCGCCAGACCCAGCAGCTCGCCGGAGTGGAGGGCGCGCTCCAGCGCGCGGCGCTCGGCGGGGAGGTAGCCGCCGCGGTAGGCCGCGACCCGCCCGGGCAGCGACCGGTCGACAGCAGCCAGCCGCTCCTGGGCGATCAGTGAGATCAGCTCCGCGCCGCGCCGTGAGCGAACGAAGGCGACCGTACGGACGCCCTGGACAGTCAGGTCCGTGAGCAGATCCGCGGTCTCCGCGGTGGCGGTGCGCCGCACCGGGGCGCCCTGCTCCCCATGGAGCTCCGTCAGCGGCGGCTCCCACAGGGCGAACACCATCTCGCCGCGGGGTGACGCGTCGTCGGTGATCTCGGCCACCGGGAGGCCGGTGAGACGGGACGCGGCCCGGGCGGGGTCCGCGGATGTGGCGGAGGCGAGGAGAAAGACCGGCTCGGATCCGTAGCGGGCGCACACCCGCCGCAGCCGCCGTAGCACCTGCGCCACATGGGAGCCGAAGACACCGCGGTAGGTGTGGCACTCGTCGATCACGACATAGCGAAGGGAGCGCAGGAAGGAGGACCAGCGGGGGTGCGCGGGGAGGATGCCCCGGTGCAGCATGTCGGGGTTGGTGAGCACATAGTTCGCGTACTGGCGGACCCACTCGCGTTCCTCGACCGGCGTGTCGCCGTCGTACACCGCGGGCCGCACGGCGCTGCCCAGCGGGGCGGCCAGCTCGGCGACGGCGCGCCGCTGGTCGGCGGCGAGAGCCTTCGTGGGAGCCAGATAGAGGGCGGTGGCGCCCCGCCCGCTGGGGGCCTCCGAGCCGTCGAGAAGGGCGCTGAGGACAGGAGTCAGATAGGCCAGCGACTTGCCGGACGCGGTTCCGGTTGCGACCACCACGGACTCGCCGCGCAGAGCGTGCTCGACCGTACGCGCCTGGTGTTCCCACGGACGGCCGATTCCGGCCTGTCGGATGGCGTCGACGATCTCGTTCCGGATCTGCGGCGGCCAGTCCGCATGACGACCCGCACGTGGGGGCAAGTGCTCCGTATGAGTGATGCGCACAGCCCGGTCGGCCCCTGCCGCGAGACGGTCCAGGACCGAGCGTGGGGAGGTGCGTACGCCCGCGAAACGCGGGAGTTGATTGTTGGCCATCGGCACCGAGTGTGTCACTGGCGTGACGGACAATGGACGTAAGGCGTCGTGCGCGCCTGCTGGTAAGTGATTGAATGCCATCGCGGCTGCCGATCCATGGGGGGCGACCGCTCGATGCAAGGTGCTGGAGGATCCGTGGACCTGTCCCTGTCGACCCGGACCGTTGGCGACCGCACGGTCGTCGAGGTCGGTGGCGAGATTGATGTATACACCGCGCCCAAGCTGCGCGAGCAGCTGGTCGAGCTTGTCAACGACGGCAACTACCACCTCGTCGTCGACATGGAGGGCGTCGACTTCCTCGACTCCACCGGGCTCGGCGTGCTGGTCGGTGGCCTGAAGCGGGTGCGTGCCCATGAGGGCTCGCTGCGCCTGGTGTGCAACCAGGAGCGCATTCTCAAGATCTTCCGTATCACCGGTCTGACCAAGGTGTTTCCCATCCACACCTCGGTGGACGACGCCGTCGCGGCAACTGACTGACGGCTGCGTCATCGCGGAAGACACTGGGGGGTCCCGGGCTCTTTTCGGCCCGGCCCCCCTGAGATGTACGCCCGTACGACCGAGGGGATGGCATGGCCACTGTCGAACTGTTGTTCAGCGCCCTGCCCGAGCACGTCCGGACCGCACGTCTGGTGGCTGCCGCGGTCGCTCGGCGGGCCGGTGTCGACGAAGCCGTGCTGGACGAGGTGCGACTGGCCGTCGGCGAGGCCTGCACACGTGCCGTCAGTCTCCACCAGAGCAATGACGTCACCGCTCCCGTCAAAGTCGTGCTGATCGAGGACGAGAAGAAGTTCTCGATCGAGGTCGGCGACGAGGCGCCGCACGCCGTATCGGGTCCGGTGCCCGGTGCCCGCACGGGCGAGGAGGCCGGCTCCGAGGAGTCCGGGGCCGAGGAGGAGGACGAGATGGGTCTCGCGGTCATCAGCGGGCTCGTCGACGATGTCGAGGTGTCTGCGGGGGAGGTCGGTGGCCTCATCCGGATGAGCTGGCCGACGACCCCTGCCTCCGTTCTGCCCTAGCTCCATTCTGCCCTGAGTGGTCGGCCACCGCAGCGGCCTTCCACCGCAGCAGTCGGCGCGATTCCGCGACGCCGTCACCCTGTCACCCCCTCACTGACCACTCCTCACTGACGGACCGTCCGGGCACTCACCATCCGGGCACTCGGCCAGTCGCCGTGGGCATCCGCTACTTGGTCACGCGCCCGCCCGGCGATCTGGTCACCCTGGCGCCTCGCCCCCGGCAGCCCCGGCACTGGGGCGCCGGTCCGCCTTTGCTGTTGCGTGGCGCCTCCTCGCCACGCTGGACTGTCCTGGCCGGCCGGCCCTGAGGGCCTTGCCGATGTCGGCACCGCCGTCGGTCGCGCCAGCGGTGCATCGGTGCATCGCGATCTCCGCATCGGTCTCAGCGGACTCCGGTGCGGTGTCGTTGTCGTCGCCGCCCCGCCCACCGTCGTCGCCGCCCCCGCCACTCGCGCGCCACCGACCGCGGCCGTTACGTGTCCTGCCGACCCGCGCTGAACAGCTCATTCGTAGGGTCTGAGATCGTTTTGTAGATCGTTCTGTAGATCACTTATCGGGCGTCAGTGAATTACTCGCGTTCCCCCCTCCGGGCGAATTCCCGGAGGGATTCTTTTTTGATCTTCGCTGGTACAGGCGAATTCTGGCTCCGGCGCCCTGTTTCGATCCAGCTCAGCTCCCTACAATCCGTCCACATCTTGAGCTCAGGACGCCTGAGCGTGGCGGCTGTTCTTGTCGCAACCCGAGAACCGCTGCGCGCCCATGTGCCAAACGTCAAGGAGGACGAATGGCGGGGCCCTTTACCCCTCTACAGCAGGACCATTCCTCATCGCTCGCGGCCGCCGTACTGACCAGTGACAACCGTGTGCTCGTGGCGGCCATCGCGGCGGTGGCGGTCGCCGCGATCGCCGTCGCCGTGGTGCTGGTACGCCAGGTGCTCGCCGCGGGCGAGGGCACCGACAGCATGAAGAAGATCGCTGCCGCGGTGCAGGAAGGCGCCAATGCCTACCTCGCACGCCAGCTGCGCACTCTGGGCGTATTCGCCGTCGTGGTCTTCTTCCTGCTCATGCTGCTTCCGGCGGACGACTGGACGCAGCGCGCCGGCCGTTCCGCGTTCTTCCTGATCGGCGCTTTCTTCTCGGCGGCGACGGGGTATATCGGAATGTGGCTCGCGGTGCGCAGCAATGTGCGCGTCGCCGCCGCGGCCCGTGAGGCGACCCCGGCTGAGGGAGAGCCGGCCAAGGATCTCACCGAGGTCTCGCACAAGGCGATGAAGATCGCCTTCCGTACCGGCGGCGTCGTCGGCATGTTCACCGTGGGGCTGGGCCTGCTGGGCGCCTCCTGCGTCGTGCTGGTCTACGCGGCCGACGCGCCCAAGGTGCTCGAGGGATTCGGCCTCGGCGCGGCGCTGATCGCGATGTTCATGCGTGTGGGCGGCGGGATCTTCACCAAGGCCGCGGACGTCGGCGCTGACCTCGTCGGCAAGGTCGAGCAGGGGATTCCCGAGGACGACCCGCGCAACGCCGCGACGATCGCCGACAACGTGGGCGACAACGTCGGAGACTGCGCCGGAATGGCGGCCGACCTCTTCGAGTCGTACGCGGTGACCCTCGTCGCCGCGCTGATCCTCGGCAAGGTCGCCTTCGGCGACTCCGGCCTCGCCTTTCCGCTGTTGGTGCCCGCGATCGGTGTGATCACCGCGATGATCGGCATCTTCGCGGTGGCGCCCCGGCGCTCCGACCGCAGCGGTATGACCGCCATCAACCGCGGTTTCTTCATCTCCGCGGTGATCTCGCTGGTGCTGGTGGCGGTGGCCGTCTACACCTACCTCCCCTCCACGTACGCGGATCTGGACGGCGTCACCGACGCCGCCATCGCCGGGCACGAGGGCGACCCCCGGGTCCTCGCGCTCGTCGCCGTGGCCATCGGCATCGTGCTCGCCGCGCTGATCCAGCAGCTCACGGGCTACTTCACCGAGACGACCCGGCGCCCCGTGCGGGACATCGGCAAGACCTCGCTGACCGGGCCCGCGACCGTGGTGCTGGCCGGAATCTCGCTCGGTCTGGAGTCCGCCGTCTACTCGGCGGTGCTGATCGGGCTCAGTGTGTACGGCGCGTTCCTGCTCGGTGGCACCTCGATCATGCTGGCGCTGTTCGCGGTGGCCCTGGCCGGTACGGGCCTGCTCACCACCGTCGGCGTGATCGTCGCCATGGACACCTTCGGTCCGGTCTCCGACAACGCACAGGGCATTGCCGAGATGTCGGGCGATGTCACGGGCGCGGGCGCGCAGGTGCTCACCGATCTCGACGCCGTCGGCAACACCACCAAGGCGATCACCAAGGGCATCGCCATCGCGACGGCGGTGCTCGCCGCGGCCGCGCTGTTCGGCTCGTACCGCGATGCGATCGCCACGGCGGTCGCGGAGGTGAACGCCGAGGCCGGTGAGCTCGGTCTCAGCCTGGACATCTCGCAGCCCAACAATCTCGTCGGGCTGGTTCTGGGCGCCTCGGTCGTCTTCCTCTTCTCGGGGCTGGCGATCAACGCGGTGTCCCGGTCGGCCGGTTCGGTGGTCTACGAGGTGCGGCGGCAGTTCCGCGAGCATCCCGGGATCATGGACTACACCGAGAAGCCGGAGTACGGGCGCGTCGTCGACATCTGCACCAAGGACGCTCTGCGCGAGCTGGCCACTCCCGGCCTGCTCGCCGTGCTCGCCCCGATCGCGGTCGGTTTCACGCTCGGTGTCGGGGCCCTGGGCTCGTATCTCGCGGGTGCGATCGGCACCGGCACCCTGATGGCCGTCTTCCTCGCCAATTCGGGCGGCGCCTGGGACAACGCCAAGAAGCTGGTCGAGGACGGGCACCACGGAGGCAAGGGCAGCGAGGCGCATGCCGCCACCGTCATCGGCGACACGGTCGGCGACCCGTTCAAGGACACGGCCGGGCCCGCGATCAACCCCCTGCTGAAGGTGATGAACCTGGTGGCCCTTCTGATCGCTCCGGCGGTCGTGAAGTTCAGCTACGGGGACAACGCCAGCGTCGGTGTCCGCGTGATCGTGGCGCTGCTCGCGATCACGGTGATCGTGGGTGCGGTGTACGTCTCGAAGCGGCGCGGAATCGCCGTGGGTGACGAAGGCAACACGGAGCGGGTGGCGAAGACCAGCGATCCAGCGGTGGTGTCCTGATCCGAGGAGGACTCGGACCGGCCTTATGGCCGGTCATTCGGCGGGCGGGCGGTGCGCAGGGGACGCACCGCCCGCCCGTTTCCGTGCTCGCGGCGGCGGCGTCCACCGTAGGGTGCAAATGGTGACAATGCTGGTCCTCATGGATGCTTGGCTCGCGGCCCCCGGTCTGCGGCCGTGTATGTTCCGGGGCCGAGAGAGCCATGGAAGGGACCAATCCGGTGAACAAGAAGCTTGTGGCCGCACTGTCCGGCGGTGCGGCACTGGTACTGGCGCTGTCCGGCTGCAGTGACGACGACAAAAAGGTCGACGACTACGCCAAGAAGGTCTGCGATGACGTCCAGCCTCAGCTGAAGAAGATCACCGAGGCCAATCAGTCGATCACGTCCACCGCGGCGGACGGTGATCCGCAGGACATCAAGAAGGCCGACTCGGCCGCCTTCCAGCAGATCTCCGACGCCTACGCCGCGATGTCCGACTCCGTGGAGAAGGCGGGTACCCCGCCGGTCGACAACGGCGAGCAGATCCAGAAGGACGCGGTCAAGGAGCTGGACGCGACATCGAAGGCGTACGCGGACCTGAAGAAGTCCGTCGACAAGCTGAACACCAAGGACCGCGGGAAGTTCGCCGACGGTCTGAAGGGTGTCGCCGAGGACCTCGACGCGGTCAACAAGGTCGGTGACGATGCCATCAAGAAGCTCCAGTCCGGCGAGATCGGCACGGCGATGGGCAAGCAGTCCGGCTGCCAGCGGCCCACGTCGTCTCCCTCCGCGACCTGACCGCCCCGCCCGGCGCCCACAGTCCCCACCGCCCCTGACAATGGTCCGGTGAGTACGCACAGCCTCCCCACGCCCGACGCCGACCGCACCTCGCGGATGCGCGGCGCGCTGCAGTCCGCCGTCTTCACCGCCGACGGGCTGCTCGATCTGCTCGGTGCCCCCGCGTATGCCGCCCTGGCCCGCAGCGAGACCGTGCCCGCGCTGCGGGCCACCCGGGGCGGCTCGCCGCTCGAGACCCTGGTCCGGCTCTTCCTGCTGCAGCGACCGGTGCCCTACGACCGGGCGCGGACGGCCCTGCCGGTCGAGGACTGCCTGGCCGACGGCTGGCTGGTCCAGCACGGCGAGGACGTCCGGGCCACGGTGGACGTACGTCCGTACGGCGGGCCCGAGGGCCAGGACTGGTGGATCGTCTCCGACCTGGGCTGCGCGGTGGGCGGCGCGGGCGGTATCGCCGCGAGCGTGACCGGCGTCGACCGTTCGCAGCTCGTCCTGGGCGTCGGCGGCGCCTCCACCACCCTGGCCGGGATCACGATCCGTACCCCGGCTGCCCGCGCCCTGGACCTGGGCACGGGCTCGGGCATCCAGGCGCTGCACGCCGCCCAGCACGCAACCCGGGTCACCGCCACCGACCTCAATCCCCGGGCTCTGGGCTTCACGCGGCTCACGCTCGCCCTCTCCGGAGCGCCCGAGGCGGATCTCCGTCAGGGCTCGCTCTACGAGCCGGTCGCCGACGACGAACGGTACGACCTGATCGTCTCGAACCCGCCGTTCGTGATCTCGCCCGTCCCTGCCGAGGGGCCCCGGCTCACGTACCGCGACGGCGGGATGAGCGGCGACGACCTGTGCCGTGCGCTCGTCCAGCAGTCCGCGGACCACCTCAGCGACGGCGGCCACCTCCAACTGCTCGCCAACTGGCAGCACACCGAGGGCGAGGACTGGCGGGAGCGCGTGTCCTCCTGGATCCCCGGCGGCTGCGACGCCTGGATCGTGCAGCGTGAGGTCCAGGATGTGCCGCAGTACGCGGAGCTGTGGCTGCGCGACGCCGGTGACCACCGCACCGATCCGGCCGAGTACGCCGCCCGGTACGACGCCTGGCTGGAGGAGTTCGAGGCCCGCAGGACCAAGGCCGTCGGCTTTGGCTGGATCACGCTGCGCAAGTCGGGGTCCGACCGGCCGTCCGTGGTGGCCGAGGAGTGGCCGCACCCCGTCGAGCAGCCGCTCGGCGCGTCCGTACGGGCCCACTTCGACCGGCAGGACTTCCTGCGGGAGACCGACGACGCGGCGCTGCTCGCGGCCCGGTTCCGGCTGGCCGACGAGGTGCTTCAGGAACAGGTCGGGCTGCCCGGAGCCGAGGACCCCGAACATGTGGTGCTCCGTCAGAACCGGGGTATGCGCCGGGCGACGAAGGTGGACACCGTGGGAGCCGGCTTCGCGGGGGTGTGCGACGGGACGCTGAGCGCGGGACGCATTCTCGACGCGATCGCCCAGCTCGTCGGCGAGGACCCGGTGCTGTTGCGCGACCGTACGCCCGAGTCGATCCGGCTCCTCGTGGAGCAGGGCTTTCTGGAGCCGGTGCGCGAGCATTAGCGCGACAGCCCCCGTTCACCTGGGGTTCGTGTGGGTGCCGCCCGCGCGTGCCACCCTCCAGCGGTCACGCGGCAGAAGGGGTGCACGGCCATGGAGAGCGGACCTGCGATCTTCGCCGGGACGGTGTTCGCGCTGTTCGGCGCCGCGCTGCTGCTGTGGACTGGGGCGCGCATCCGGTTGCGTGCGCCGGTGGCATTCGGAGTGAGCCCCGTCGCATCCGCGGTCTTGGCGACGATCTTCGGAATCGGGTCGCTGGGCATGGGCGTCTGGTGTCTCGGCCTGGCCTGATCCCACGTTTTCAGGCCATCGCGTCGGGCGTCTGTTCGTGCACCGCGCATACGGTGCTCCAGGAGCCGCGTACGGGTCCGGGCGGCAGACAGGCCGCTTGTCGGGTTACCGTTCGAGTGGCGTTGCGGGCTTTTCCCGTTTGACACGGGACCGGGAGGTACCGTCACACTCCGCAGCGTCACCGCACTGCCGACTACATCCTGGCGTCGACCGGAGAGAAGAGCGAAGTTGTCCCCGACCAGCGAGACCGCACAAGGCGGCCGCCGACTCGTCATCGTCGAGTCGCCTGCCAAGGCGAAGACGATCAAGGGCTATCTCGGCCCGGGCTATGTGGTCGAGGCCAGCGTCGGACACATCCGCGACCTGCCCAATGGCGCTGCCGAGGTCCCCGCGAAGTACAAGGGCGAGTCGTGGGCGCGTCTCGGTGTCAACGTCAGCGAGGACTTCCAGCCGATCTACGTCGTCAACACCGACAAGAAGAGCCAGGTCAGCAAGTTGAAGGAGCTGCTGGCGGAGTCCGACGAGCTCTTCCTCGCCACCGATGAGGACCGCGAGGGCGAGGCCATCGCCTGGCATCTCCAGGAAGTCCTCAAGCCCAAGGTCCCGGTGCGCCGTATGGTCTTCCACGAGATCACCAAGGACGCGATCCGGGAGGCCGTGGAGAACCCCCGCGAGCTGAACAAGCGCCTGGTCGACGCGCAGGAGACCCGCCGTATCCTCGACCGCCTCTACGGCTACGAGGTCTCGCCGGTCCTGTGGAAGAAGGTCATGCCGCGGCTGTCCGCCGGGCGTGTGCAGTCCGTGGCGACCCGGCTCGTCGTCGAACGGGAGCGCGAGCGCATCGCCTTCCGCTCCGCCGAGTACTGGGACCTGACCGGCACCTTCGCCACCGGCCGTACCGGTGACGCCTCGGACCCCGGCACCTTCGGCGCGCGACTGACCGGCGTCGACGGCCGTCGTATCGCCCAGGGCCGCGACTTCGGCTCGACCGGGCGGCTCAAGGACGGCTCCCAGGTCCTGCACCTGGACGAGGCCGCCGCCCGGGCGCTGGCCGCCGCGCTGGAGGACACCGCCTTCTCGGTGCGCTCCGTCGAGTCCAAGCCGTACCGCCGCTCGCCGTACGCCCCGTTCCGTACGACCACCCTCCAGCAGGAGGCGTCGCGCAAGCTCGGTTTCGGCGCCAAGTCGACGATGCAGGTCGCGCAGAAGCTGTACGAGAACGGCTTCATCACCTATATGCGTACGGACTCCACCACCCTGTCGGACACGGCGGTGGCGGCAGCCCGGGCGCAGGTCACGCAGCTGTACGGCGCGGACTACCTGCCTGACAAGCCCCGGCTGTACGCGGGCAAGGTCAAGAACGCGCAGGAGGCGCACGAGGCGATCCGCCCGTCGGGCGATCGTTTCCGCACCCCTGCCGAGACCGGACTGACCGGCGACCAGTTCCGGCTCTACGAGCTGATCTGGAAGCGGACCGTCGCTTCCCAGATGAAGGACGCGGTCGGCAACTCCGTGACCGTCAAGGTCGGCGGACGGGCCGACGACGGACGGGACGTCGAGTTCTCGGCCTCCGGCAAGATCATCACTTTCCACGGCTTCCTGAAGGCCTACGTCGAGGGCGCCGACGACCCGAACGCCGAGCTCGACGACCGCGAGCGCCGCCTCCCGCAGGTCGGCGAGGGCGACCCGCTCACGGCCCAGGACATCCAGGCCGACGGCCACGCCACCAAGCCCCCGGCCCGCTACACCGAGGCCTCGCTGGTCAAGGAGCTGGAGGAGCGCGAGATCGGCCGCCCGTCGACGTACGCGTCGATCATCGGCACCATCCTCGACCGCGGCTATGTGTTCAAGAAGGGCACGGCTCTCGTGCCGTCCTTCCTCTCCTTCGCCGTGGTCAACCTGCTGGAGAAGCACTTCGGCTATCTCGTCGACTACGACTTCACCGCGAAGATGGAGGACGACCTCGACCGCATCGCGCGGGGCGAGGCCCAGGCCGTGCCGTGGCTCCGCCGCTTCTACTTCGGCTCCGAGGACGCCGAGGGACGCAACGGCGAGGTCGACCACCTCGGCGGGCTGAAGGCGCTGGTCACCGACCTGGGCGCGATCGACGCCCGTGAGGTGTCGTCCTTCCCCGTCGGTGAGGGCCTCGTGCTGCGCGTGGGCCGTTACGGTCCGTACGTCGAGAAGCCGTCCGACGTGGAGGGTGAGCCGGGGCAGCGCGCCGACGTGCCGGACGACCTGCCGCCGGACGAGCTGACCGTCGACCTGGCCAAGGAGCTGCTCGCCAAGCCCAGCGGCGAACGCGTCCTCGGAGAGGACCCCGACACCGGCCGGCCCCTGGTCGCCAAGGACGGGCGCTACGGCCCCTACGTCACCGAGGTCCTGCCCGAGGGCACCCCGAAGACCGGCAAGAACGCCGTCAAGCCGCGGACGGCATCGTTGCTCAAGTCGATGTCGCTCGACACGGTGACGCTCGAGGAGGCGCTCAAGCTGCTGTCGCTGCCCCGCGTCGTGGGCGTCGACTCCGAGTCCGGGGCGGAGATCACCGCGCAGAACGGCCGCTACGGCCCGTATCTGAAGAAGGGCACGGACTCGCGCTCCCTGGAGAGCGAGGACCAGATCTTCACGATCACGCTCGAAGAGGCTCTCGCGATCTACGCGCAGCCGAAGCAGCGCGGGCGGGCGGCGGCCAAGCCGCCGTTGAAGGAGCTGGGCACCGACCCGGCCAGCGAGCGCCCGGTGGTCGTCAAGGACGGCCGCTTCGGCCCGTATGTCACGGACGGCGAGACCAACGCGACGCTGCGCCGGGACGACGACGTCGAGACGATCACACCGGAGCGGGGCTTCGAACTGCTGGCCGAGAAGCGCGCCAAGGGCCCGGCCAAGAAGACCGCGAAGAAGGCCGCCAAGAAGGCACCGGCGAAGAAGGCCACGGCCAAGAAGACCGCCGCGAAAAAGACCACCACGGCCAAGAAGTCCGCTGCCAAGAAGACGACCACCGCCAAGAAGGCAACCGTCGCCACGAAGACCGCGGCGAAGAAGACCGCGACCGCGGATCAGGCCGAGTAGCCAGGCGCCGGCCGGGGGAGCGCGCTCCGGCCACCCTGTCCCGGCTGACCAGGTCATTCCGGGGCGGGGCGGCCGCCTTACGGGCACTTGTTCGGACAGGGCGTCAGTGATTCCGCCACTCCGGATAGGCTGGCCGGATGACGCGAGCGGAGCAGCCAACGGTCGTGAACCCCACATCCGACGCCCTTGCCGCAGATTCACGCGAGCGCGCCGTGCGGGCCCTTCTGCGCTTCCCGCCCCTGAGGCGGTTGTGGAGCGCGCAGCTCGTCGGCGGTATCGGAGACGCACTCGCCCTGCTGGTGCTCGTCCTGCTGTCGCTCCAGGCGGCGGTGGCCGAGAGCGCCTTCGGCGGTGGCTATCGCGGTGCGGCTTTCGCGGTGGCCGCGGTGTTCGGCACCCGCCTCCTGGCGACCGTGCTGTTCGGCGCGGTCCTCCTCGGCCCGCTGACCTCACTCACCGCCCCGAAGGGACCGCTGGACCGCCGCTGGACCATGATCGGTGCGGACGGAGTACGCCTGGCGCTGCTGATCGTCGCCCCGCTCTGGATCGACTGGATGCCCGGCAACGCCCTCGCACCACTCCTCGCCACCGTCTTCGTCGCCGGTGCCGCCGAACGCTTCTGGACCGTCGCCAAGGACAGCGCGGCCCCCGCCCTCCTCCCGGCCCCGCCCACCGAGGGCGCCGCCGTACGGCCGCTGCCGGATCACCTCGACGCCCTGCGCCGCCTCTCGCAGCGCACCGGCTTCGTGACGCTGCCGCTGGCGGCCGCCGCGCTCCTGGTCATCGGGCTGATCGGGAATCTCCTCGGGGCCGGCATCGAGTGGTTCCATCTGCACCAGGCGGCCCTGGGCTCGTACGTCGCGTCCGGGCTCTTCGCCGCGTCCGTGTCGGTCCTCTACTTCCTCGAACTGCCCGGCGGACAGACTCCCCGCGCGCGCTCCCCGCTGGAAGGACTGCGCAGCCCCAGGAGCGGCAGCGGCGCCGACAAGGGGCGTACGGGAGCCATGCCGCTGCTCGTCCTCGCCTGCGGCGCCGTCGCCGGGGCGATCGCGGCGGCGGTCGCCGTCGCCGCACTGCACGCCGGTGATCTGGGCGGCGGCCCGGTCGGCTTCTCTCTGTTCGTGCTGGCACTGAGCGGCGGTACGGTCGCCGGCATCCGCCTGGCGCCCCGGGTGCTGCCCGCGCTCTCCCGGCGGCGGCTGCTCGCGCTGGCGGTCGCCGTCACCGGTCTGGCCCTGCTCGCCGCGGGTCTCACCCCCGACCCGACGACCGTGCTGCTGCTGGCGCTGCTCGCGGGCGCATCGGCCGGTGTCGCCGCCAACACCGGCCACACGCTCGTCGACCAGGAGGCAGAGGAGGGCCGGCGGGCGCGGACGACCGAGCATCTGCACGCCGTCGTCCGGGTCTTCGCGGCTCTCGGCGCGGTCGGAGCTCCGCTGCTCGCCGCGGCGATCGGCCCGCACCGGCTTGCGAACGGCTCCTTCGTCTTCGCACACGGCGGTGCCGCCTTCACGCTGATGCTCGTCGGTGCGCTGCTGCTGCCCGTCGCGGCGCTCGTCCTCGGCAAGACCGACGACCGTTCGGGCGTACCGCTGCGCCGCGATCTGCGCGACGCTCTGCGCGGCGGGGAGCCCACGCAGGCACCCGCCGCCACCGGCTTCTTCCTCGTTCTGGAGGGCGGTGACGGGGCCGGGAAGTCGACCCAGGTCGAGGCGCTCGCCCAGTGGATCCGCGCCAAGGGCCACGAGGTGGTCGTGACGCGTGAACCGGGCGCGACCGCGATCGGCAAGCGGCTGCGCTCGATCCTGCTGGATGTGTCCAGCGGCGGGATCTCGCACCGTGCGGAGGCCCTGCTGTACGCGGCCGACCGCGCCGAGCACGTCGACTCCGTGGTCCGTCCCGCCCTGGCGCGCGGTGCCGTGGTGATCTCCGACCGCTACATCGACTCCTCCGTGGCCTACCAGGGAGCGGGCCGCGATCTGTCGCCGACCGAGGTCGCCCGCATCTCCCGCTGGGCGACGGACGGTCTCGTACCGCATCTGACCGTGCTGCTGGACGTCTCCCCGGAGACCGCGCGGGAGCGGTTCACCGAGGCCCCGGACCGGCTGGAGTCCGAGCCGCCCGAGTTCCACGCGCGCGTGCGTGCCGGATTCCTCACCCTCGCAGCCGCGGACCCCGCGCGCTACCTGGTGGTCGACGCGGGGCAGGAGCCGGAGGCGGTCACCACCGTCGTACGGCACCGGCTCGACCAGGTCCTGCCGCTGTCGGAGGCGGAGATCCTGGCACAGGAGGAGGCCCGTAAGGCGGCCGAGGAGGAGCGTCGGCGCAAAGAGGCGGAAGAGGCCGCACGGAAGGCCGAGGAGGAGCGGCGGGAGCGCGAGCGGCAGGAGCAGCTGGCGAAGCTGCGCGCCGAGGAGGAGGAGCGCAGGCGCCGCGAGGCCGAGGAGGCCCGTCGGCTGGCGGAGGAGCGCCAGGTGGAGGAGGCCCGTCGCCGGGCGGAGGAGGCCCGCCGCCTCGCCGAGGAGGAGCGTCTGCGTCGCGAGGCCGAGGAACGGGCCCGCGCCGCCGAGCAGGAGCGGCTGCGTCGCCGGGCCGAGGAGGAGGCACGCCTGCGCGCGGAGGCCGAGGAGCGGCGCCGGGAGAAGCAGCGCAAGGCGGAGGAGGCGCTGCAACGGGCGGAGCGGGCGAGGCTGGCCGCGGAGGCCGAGGCGCAGGCCGCCGCGGACAGCGAGGAGACGGTGGAGACACCGATCGCCGGTACGGGCCTCCCGGACACCGGGCCGGGGCCGGACGCGGCCCAGACGGTCCCGACGCCGCGCGTGGACCCGCAGGAGCCGCAGGGAAGCACCCCACGGGAGGCGGACGAGACGGCGGTGCTGCCGCCGGTCCGGCCGGAGGGCGGCGCTGCGGGAGCCGATGAGACGGCGGTGCTGCCGCCGGTCCGGCCCGAAGGTGCCGCTCCGGCTGCCGATGAGACAGCCGTGCTCCCGAAGCCCCCGGTGTCCGGCCCCGCGGACGAGACAGCGGTCCTTCCGCCGGTGCCCCCCCGGGAGGAGGCCGAGCCGCCGCGCACCGACCGGCCGGCGGACCCGGCGGACCGGGTGCCGCCGTGGCTGTTCCGGCCCGAGGGCGAGGGGACGGCGTCCGCGCCGGAACCGGGGAGCGAGCGTACGCGCGAGATGCCGCAGGTCGGCCCGGCGGCCGGGACCGGGCCCTCCCAGCGCGGCCGCCGCCGCTCGGACTGGGCCGAGGAGACACCGCTGGACGACCTCCCCACGCTCGCCGACGAACTCCTCGGCCCGCGCGACGACGAGGACGAGGGCCGGCGCGGCCCGGGCCACGGCCGCGGGTAGGCCACCACTGACGGCGTTCCATAACGGCGTTCAGTGACGGCGTTCCGTGACGGCG